>DTUW01000106.1 GCA_012963895.1 Campylobacterales bacterium
AAGAGAGATGAAAGCAGAACTACCTCCACAAGTTCCAACACTCCAACCAGCTTTGCAAGATGTCGAAGTTACAGAAGTTACAGAAGTTACAGAAGTAAATACAACAACATTGGTTAGCGGATATGTAGAGAGTGCAGAGACTAATCAGGTAGTTACCACTACTCAAACAGTTCAAACAGTTACTACTACTACTCTTGTAGAAGAGTATGTAGAAGTAATAGAAGAGATAAAAACAATAGAAGCAATAGAGTATACAGAGATAATTGAATCAGCACCAACTAACACAAACACCGAACAACCTGAACCTGTAATTACAATCTCCAAAATGGTGTTGAAAATCAATACAGAGTTTGGACCTTACACATTTGAAGGGGATTGGGAATTTGATGGGGATATGGCTATGAGAAAAGGAGTTTCCACTCTTGGAGATACTAAATTGGTTGGAACTGTTATCGCCAATGAAGATGAGTCGATAGCTTTCCTTGATGTTGAGGTTTCCACTCCTGAATTTGAAAAACTAAAATTGGAGATGGCTGAAATAGATGATAAGTCATCTATCACTCTCACAACAGCAGATGGCGAAACTCTTCTAATTGAAGATGACGGAAATAGCATAACTGCTATTGATGATAATGGAGTATTTGTAAAATAGTCCATTCCTTCTCTTAGGGGGTTCATTCCCCCTCCTCCCCTCTAATTCTCAACTTTCAAAATCCTTTTTCGAAATTTCACAACTCCTAATATATAGATAATTCCAAATTGGATAGTAATATGAGCTATGTTCTTATAGCCAATCTCATTACTATCAAAGATATAGAAATTTGGAACTACTCTACTTAATACCTGATATACTATCTGCATAGTCTCATCTTCTTTCAAAATATATCCATATATATAGACCTCATCTAGACTATTTCCAATAAAAAAGATTGTTATCGCATATACCAAACTTTTCAACGGAGAAACATATTGGGCAATTGTAAGAAAGAGAGAAGATAAAAGGAGCGATGAGGTAAAGAGTAGTAATAGATGGAAATTGAGAGATAGCTCTCTACCTGAAACTATCGAATAGCTCCAATTGACTACGAAAAAAAATAGAGTTGGAATAGAAAGGACGATAACCCTTGAAAGGTTGAGAGAGAGAAAATAGCTATCCCTACTAAGTCCAGAGGAGAGGGGAAAGATATAGACCCCTCCCCGTCTCTCCTTTTCCAGATAGAGAAGAGTTGAAAAGAGAGCCACAAGATGGAGGGTAAAACTTTGGAGGGCTAGGGTAATGTCCCTAAATAGTCTATCGGTCTTGTCCTCTATCCCGCTTAGACCAATTGATATTGCTATTGTGAGAATGGAGAGCAATATAAAAAGTCCAAAAACTCTCTCTTTGATAAATATCTTTGATAGAAAAATAGAAGTTGTAAAAATTCTATTCATTTATCTTTTCTTTTATCACCTTTGCACTTTCAACTATCTTGGCTAACTTTTCAGAATTGGAGAGAGATTCATCTAATAGAAACTTTACAAAATGGCTACCTACAATCACTCCATCAACATTTTTAGCCTTCTCTTTTGCTGTTTCCTCATTTACCCCAAAACCTATAAATATATCCCTATCTGTAATATCTCTAATATTCTGCACTACCTCATCTAAACTCTCTTTTTTATCGCTCCCTGTAATTCCTGCATATGCTACGAGGTAGATAAATTGAGAAAAACAATCTTTTAGAATAGTGCTGATTCTCTCTCTATCGTCGGTAGGAGCAACAAAGGGAATATTATCCATCTTCTCTCTTTCAAAGAGAGGTCTATATATACGAGCCTCCTCGTAGGGCAAATCTGGAATAATTAGCCCTCGAACTCCAATATTGGATAGCTTTGGAATAAGGGTCTCCATGTTTTGATTATAGAAACTATTGAAATAGCCCATTAGGTAAGTCTCAATAGGAGATTGAGAGGCAATATTCAAAATATCTAAGAATTTTATTCCTCTTTTCAAAGCTAAGCTATTTGCCTTTTCAATAATAGGACCATCAGCCACCGGGTCAGAAAAGGGAACACCCAATTCCACAATATCCACATATGGAGAGAGTGAATTTAGTAAATCTATCGTCCAACTACTATCGGGGTATCCAGCGGTAATATAGGCTACTAACTTTTTCATGTATATCCTTTCAAATTTGGAATAGATATATATTATCTAACAAGGGAACAGATTGGAAAATATCTAAAAGGAAGTAAAGTGAAAAGAGTATTTCTATTTTTCGAAAAGGTTCTAACTTCTCCAAAGGGGATAGAGTGGATAATCCCTATTCTCCTCTCTCCTCTCTCTCTCCTCTATTGTGGGGTAGTTTTCTTGAATAGCTATCGAAAATATCTTTTTCGTAGAAGTTACAACATTCCAATTATTGGAGTTGCTAACTTGGTTTTAGGAGGGAGTGGAAAAACTCCATTAGTTATCGCTATTGCAAAACAGAGAGAGAGGGTGGCGGTTGTTTTGCGGGGTTATGGCAGGAAATCGAAAGGCACTCTATTGGTCTCAAAGTGGGGAGAGGTTTTGGAAAATGTAGAGAGTGCAGGTGATGAAGCTATGTTATATAGTTCCAAATTACCCACCTCATCGGTCATAGTTTCAGAAGATAGGATTAGAGGAATAGAGTTAGCAAAAGAGATAGGGGCGGAAATTGTAATATTGGACGATAGCTATCGACAGCACCATATTTTAAAAGATATTGAATTTCTAATAGAGGTAAATCAGAAAAACAGATTTTGCCTACCTGCTGGTGGTTATCGTGAAAAGTTATGGATTTTTAGAAAAGATGTCCGAACCATTAGAGAAGGATTGGACTTCACAAGAGAGGTATATATAGACAATCCAACTGATAAGATGGTGCTGATTACCGCTATTGCTAAGCCTGAAAGATTGGATAAATATATTCCAAATATCCCAAAATATCACTTTCCAGACCACCATAGATTTACCAAAAAAGAGATATTGGAGATATTGGAAAAAGAGAAACCTAAATCTATCTTGACAACAGAAAAAGATTATCCAAAGTTGCAACCACTGGAAATAGAAGCCAATATCTCTCTGATACAATTAGAGATAAACTTAAATAAGGATTTACTAAATGACATTAGAAGAGTTTGAAAGCAAGATAGAGGAGTTCAAACGAGAATATCTAACCATTATTAAAAAAGTTGGAGCTGACCATATCTGGATGGCTCCTCATAAATATGATTGGTATCACTCCCAATATTTTGTAATAGATATTAAGAGAAATGATGAATTAGAATTGGAACTATCCCTAAATGTCAATGATATACATGTTCAAGATAGAACGATGGCATCTCGTCTAAGTGAATTGAAAAGGTATATCCAAAAAGAGAATTTCAAATTTACAACTATTGGAGAGGCAAAAGAGAAGTTTAAAGAAATCTGCAACCAATTCCCCTTTGTCTTAGCAAATAGGAATAGAAATGATTTGGTCTATTCTGAAAATGATAAGATAAATAATATTGAACTCGATAATATTCCTGTTACCAGTCCTAGATATACCAAAAATAGTAATAGTATATATGTAAATACAATATTTGGAGATTTGTATCTTTCCGATGAGGTGAAAGCCTCTTTTTATAATGGATTGAAAAGTAAGGGTTTTATTATCCTCGCAGGAATTAGCGGAATTGGAAAAACCAAAATATTTGAAAACTTTGTTAGAAACTTTCCGAAAGATAACTATATTTTTATTCCAATCCGTCCAGACTTTAAAGACTCCAAATCACTATTAGGATACTACAATCCTCTATCAGAGGAATATCAAACTACTCCACTCCTTGAATTGATTCTCAATGCTTCAAAACCTGAAAATTTGAAGATACCCCATTTTATTCTATTTGATGAGATGAACTTAGCGAGAGCTGAATACTATTTTGCTGATTTTCTAAGTGTTCTAGAATCAAAAAGGGATAATCAAGGTTTTACAACTCAATCTATCCAGCTCCACAATTCGACGAGTGATAAGGTGCGAAAACAGGGGATACCTCGTGAAATACGATTACCCCCTAATCTCTATTTTGTAGGTAGTGTAAATATTGATGAAACTACCTACATGTTTTCTCCAAAGATATTAGATAGGGCTTGGGTTATTGAATTCGAGGTTGGAGATTTCGGAGGATATTTGGATTTCGTTGAAGATAGATTGGTAAATGGAGCTAATGATGCTTTTCTCTCTGAATTTAGACGAGAATTTAGAAAAGACTTTATCAATCAAGGCAGATATACTCGTATAGTGAAAGATGAAAAATTCTTAGAGGTTGCAGATAAATATTTTACGGATTTGGACTATATCAACTCTCTTTTGCCACCTCATCTCAAATTTGGTTATAGGGTCTTTGATGAGATAGTAGCATTTATTATCAACTCCCAAAATTCTATTGTCCAATTTAGTTCAGAAGATGAAGCATTCGATTTAGCTATAAAAATGAAGATATTACCAAAGTTCCACGGCACCCAAGATAGGTTGGAAAAGGTATTTTATGAACTCTTAGAATTTGCAAAAGAGAAAAAACTATTTTACACCTCTAAGAAGATTCAGAAGATGGTAGATGACCTATCTTCAATGGGATATACCAGCTTTATGTAGGGGCAGAGATGGGAAAATTACTCTTGCCATTACTTTTCTCCTCCTCTCTCTTTGGTGAAATCCTACTTCTACATGGAGAGAAAAGGGATACCAAAATTTTGAAAGAGGGTAATAGATACTACCTAAATTCTATTAGAAGCCTCAATACAGAAGTAAGGGATAGCCGAACTCTAATAGTTACTCTAAAACAGGGGATAAATCCCCTAGATTTTGGAGCTAAATACAATTTGAAATTGGTTCGCTCCAACTCAACAGGTAGCTATATTTTCAAAGTCCTATCAAAAGATACTGATATAGTCCAACTCTCCAACCTTCTATTGGCTAAACCTGAAACTGTATCGGTAGCCCCAAATTGGAGACGGATTCGGGGGTTGAAATAGTCTATCTAATACTATTGTCCAATAGTTCTCTATCCATTTTTAAAAATAGTTTTCCATCTTCAAGATAGTTGGAAAAATCTTTTTTTCTCACCTTCACAATACTTCCAAACTCTATTTTTTCACCTACCTCATCATTTTCAAGATATATCCAGCTACTATCTCTATCTACAAATTGGGAGACTACCCCTATTCCTATCTTTTGTAATATAGGTCTTTCTTGTTGAGAAAAAAAGTCCTTATGGAGTTTCCAAGAGTAGATATTCAACTTATCCCCTTCTGAAATCCCATCAGATAATCCTATATTTACTCTAAATAGATAGTCTCCATCTCTACTCTTTCGTTTCTCTACTACATATCCACGAGTAGGGAAAAGGGTTGCTAATTTTGCTCTATTTAGTTTCTGATTTGGAATAGGTATATAGATAGTAGAACCTGTTACCCTATTTACTACCTCAATTTTTCCTATTGAAATAGTTCTATTTCGAAAATGTTTCGTTTCCAAATGGAGATATAGAGCTATTTCGCTATCTTCTATATTTGGGACTACTTCAACATTTGAGATATTGTGTAGTAATTTTGCAATCTCTTGACTGTCTGTCCAAACTCTATATTTTGGATTTTGGAGTTGATGAGGTTGAGGGGGGAGGAGAGATTTTGGCAATCTCTCTTGTTTGAAATCGTCAAACTGAACTATTGTAGTTTTTGTAGAACAGGAGGAGAGAAAAAGAAGTAGAACAAGGGCATATATCATATTATTCTATTGGTGCTGTATCTTTCAAGCTAAATACCATATTTATCATATTGACATTAGGTATAGCTAAGACTTCTTCCTTAGTTAGTCTGTTAGTATGTCTTTCTAAGTATCCTGCGGCAGTGTCCACAGCACCCCATCGAATCAATATGTCGTTCAGCTTTTTGTCGCTATTTATCATCAATAGCTTGAATGCATTGATATATGCATCGACTGTTTGGAACATATACTCAGGGTGAACCAGATAGTTGTCGTGGTTTGAACTCATTTGCACTCCATAGCCTTTCTTCATAATTCTGACTACAGTTCTAACAAGAGCTGCATCAATATAGTGAGTAGTAAAAGCCATTTTGAATAGCTCATACATATTGATTGGTTCTAACAGTTCATCTTTCTTTCTATTGAATTTTATTCTCCAACCATAGTCTCTTATAAAGTATCTTAGAGTCATTTGTTTGTCCATAAAGTCAGAGATTGGTACATACTCAGTATTAAATTCAGTGATACCGCCAAGATTATGGATATGAATCCATCTTCTAAAATCACCTGTTGCAAACTGAATA
>DTUW01000107.1:0-3952 GCA_012963895.1 Campylobacterales bacterium
ATCCGGAATATAGAAATCCGCAACCGCAACCACAGCCGACCTACGGAGGGTATCCGGAATATAGAAATCCGCAACCGCAACCACAGCCGACCTACGGAGGGTATCCGGAATATAGAAATCCGCAACCGCAACCACAGCCGACCTACGGAGGGTATCCAGGATATAGCAATCCGCAACCTACTGGTGGATATATCCCTGATGGTGTTCAGAGGGACTTTTATCCTGATGGT
Organism: Campylobacterales bacterium; assembly: GCA_012963895.1. Classification (GTDB taxonomy): domain Bacteria; phylum Campylobacterota; class Campylobacteria; order Campylobacterales; family Thiovulaceae; genus UWMA-0117. The sequence goes on from DTUW01000107.1 coordinate 231, forward strand.
AAGGTGAAATATGAGATTAGCTATTTCCGAGGTAAAAAGCACGGCATGGAAAAGATTTTCTATCCCGATGGAAAAATAAAATCTGAAACAGGTTACCAATATGGTCAAAAGCACGGCATGGAAAAGATTTTCTATCCCGATGGAAAAATAAAATCTGAAACAAATTACCTATATGGTCGAAAAGATGGCATGGAAAAGATTTTCCTACCTGATGGTCGTCTCTATTCGGAGACTGTATATAGAAATGGTGTAGTGGTTAGTAGAAGAGTAGTGGGATACTAAATGGAACTTACCCATCTTGACAAAAATCATCGTCCAAAAATGGTAGATGTCTCTGAAAAAGAGATTACTAAGCGGGTGGCAACAGCAAGTGGAATTATTACCATGTCAGAAGAGGCTTTTAAAAGTGTTGTGAATAACCAAATTAAGAAAGGTCCAGTTTTACAAACTGCTATTGTATCGGCGATTATGGGAGCTAAAAAGACTTCTGAACTTATTCCAATGTGCCACCCCCTCCCGATTTCTGGTGTTGAGTGTGATGTTGAAGAGATACCGGAAAAGTTTAGTTTCAAACTATATGTAACCGTTAAAGTTACAGGAAAAACGGGAGTTGAGATGGAAGCCCTTACCGGTGTTTCCATTGGACTTCTCACTATTTACGACATGGTTAAGGCTATCGATAAATCCCAAACTATCTCTAATATCCAACTTGAAAGTAAAACGGGTGGAAAAAGTGGAGATTTTCGGCGGTGAAAATAGAGTATCCAACAGAGTGGAAATATAAAGTTATTGGCAAAGATAGAGATATTCTAATTCAGGTAATAGATAGAGTTCTGGACGATAGAGAGTATAGATTGCAGAACTCTAAAACAAGTTCCAAAGGAAAATATATATCTCTCCAAGTTTCTACTGTTGTTGAAAGTGAAGAGGAGCGAAATACTATTTTTCAGAACCTCCAAAAAGAGAAAGATATATTTTTTGTGATATAGCATGAATAGATTACAGATGAATCTATATGAGTTTCTAACTCATACTAAAAAAGTTGATATTTTGGTTGTGAAAAACCAAAAAGAGGGGAGAGAAGCCCAACAGATATTTAGATATTTGAAAAAACCATCTCTACTACTTCCAGATTTGCGGATTGAAAAGTTTGAAGATTTGCGACCATATCAATATGAACTATTTGAGATATACAACTCTTTTGACCAATACTATTTTTCAGACAACCTCATCACTCTAATTATCCCCTCCGCCACTTTCCAGCACCCCCTACCCTCTAAACAGATTCGAAAACCTCTATCCCTCTCCTTTGGAGATATATTAGAAATAGAACTATTGGAACAGATTGGATATATAGACACTGGGATAGTTCAGAATAGGGGTGAGTTCTCTTTCCACTCAAACAGATTGGATATATATCCTATCAATTCCAATAACCCTTTTCGAATCTCTCTATCTGAGGATATGGAGATAGAAGAGATTCGAGAATTTTCCCCTGTTTCTCAATTGAAATTGGATAGCGATGAGGTTGAAAATATAGATATTGCTCCTGCCACATTTTCACTCTCTAAAAAGAGATACAAAGAGATATTAGAAGAGATAGAGAACCTATCTCCAAACTCACCATATAGCGACATTAGGAGCTATGGACTTTGGTTTTTAAAAGATGATGAACTCTTAGATACAAAATTCAAAAAGATTTTTCACTATTCAGAGATACCACAATCCAAAGACCTCTATGATTTCCAACTTGAAGATATTCCAACAAAGAGAGAGATATACCAGAAAAGTAATATCCTGTTAGATGATTTGGTAGTTGGTGATTACATTGTCCATAAGGAACACGGGATAGGGATATTTGAAGGTTTAACCCAAGAGAAGATATTAGGCGGACTGAGGGAGTTTGTAAAAATTCGTTATCAAGGGGATAACCATCTACTAATTCCAATTGAGAAACTCGATTTACTAAGTCGCTATATTTCAGCTACTGGTTCAACTCCCAAATTAGACAGATTGGGAAAAGGTGGATTTTCCAAAAGAAGCCAAAAAGTTAGAAGCAGACTACATGAGATAGCAAAATATATTGTAGAACTTTCAGCAAAACGGCAACTGATAGAAGCTCCAAAGATAGAGAAGATAGATATATCACCTATTCGCCAACAGGCTGGATTTATCTATACAGAAGACCAAATTAGAGCAATAGATGAGATTTTGGAAAATCTTTCCAAAGGCTACCCTATGGAACATCTTCTAATAGGAGATGTTGGATTTGGAAAAACTGAGGTAGCTATCAATATCATCTATTCAGTGATAAAAAGTGGTTTTCAAGTGGCTTTTTTAGTTCCAACTACTCTATTAGCAAAACAGCACTATACAAGTATTAAAAGTCGCCTCGAAAAGTTTGGAATTACAATAGCCCATATTGATAGTTTTGTCTCTCCAAAAGAGAAGAGGGAGATAAAAAAGGGGGTTGAACAAGGTAATATCGACCTCATCATTGGAACTCACACTATTCTAGATTTCAAATTCTCTAATCTGGCTCTGCTAATTATCGATGAAGAACATAAATTTGGAGTGAAGCAAAAAAGCAAAATTCAAACAAACCACTCTAATATCCATCTACTATCTATGAGTGCTACCCCTATCCCTCGAACTCTCCATAGTGCTTTATCAAATCTGAAAACCATCTCAAAATTGGAGACCCCACCAAACGAAAGGGTAGGAGTTAGAACATTTTTGAAAGAGTATGATGAAGCGATTATCAAAAATGCAATTTTGAAAGAGTTGAGACGGGGTGGGCAGGTCTTCTATATTTTCAACTCCATCGCTGAAATTGAGAACAAAAGGGAGGAACTGCTAAATCTGTTACCTTCTCTAAAAATATTGATAGGTCATTCCAAGGTGCCATCTAAGACATTGGAAAGAGAGATAGTAAAGTTTGCTGAGGGGGAATATGATTTACTTCTTTCAACCTCCATTATTGGAGCAGGTATCCATATTCCTAATGCAAATACTATCCTAATAGATGGAGCTGATAGATTTGGAATAGCCGACCTTCACCAACTTAGAGGTAGAGTGGGACGAGGAGATAGAGAGGGCTTCTGCTACTTCTTTATAGAAGATTTCCAATCTCTTACGGAGAATTCTCGTAGAAGACTTAAAGCACTTGAAGAGAATAGCCATCTAGGTAGTGGAAATAGTCTCGCTATGCACGACCTCGAAATTAGAGGGGGTGGAAATATTGCCGGTGAAAGTCAGAGCGGACATATCAACGATGTTGGATACTCTTTCTATATTCAGATGTTAGAAGATGAGATTAGAAAACTCACCATAGGAGAGGGTGAAATTGATGAGGTAGAGCAAGATATAGAACTCCAACTATCGATTGATGGATATATTTCAAGTGAATTAGTTCCAGAAGAGAGAATTAGAATAGAAATCTATCGACGAGCCACCTCATCGCAAAATTTAGAAGATATTCAGAAAATAGAGTTAGAACTCCGCGATAGATTTGGAAAGCTGGATACTCCAACAATCCAGTTTTTGGATTTATTGAGAATAAAGATATTGGGTAAAAGAGCAGGGGTGAAATTTATTCAAAACAGAACCAAGGATATATATATCTCTTTCTGGAATGGTCAAAAAGCCCATATCAAATCCCCAACTCGCGACGATGACGACATACTAAAAACTATCTTGGAATGGCTAAAAGGGATTTAGAT
>DTUW01000107.1:4052-6307 GCA_012963895.1 Campylobacterales bacterium
TCAAATCTATTAGCTCATGATGAATTTTTCCATTGGTAGCTACTATTACCCTATCCCTCTCAATTTGGTATCTCTCTCCTCTCTCATTGGAGATTTTCCCTCCTGCCTCCTCGACTAACAATATTCCAGCCGAAACATCCCAAGGCTTCAAATTCATCTCATAATAGCCGTCAAAGATACCCATCGCAATATATGCCAAATCGATAGAAGCTACACCATACCGCCTAATATCCCTTGTCTTAGGTAGAACTTTTTGAAAAATATCTATTGTCCAAAGATAATCTGCTCCCTGCTCCACTTTGGAATATGGGAAACCAGTAGAAATCAGTCCATTTTGTAAGGGGGTTCTATCTGATACTGATATTCTCTTTCCGTTTCGATAAGCTCCTTTACCCCGCTTAGCATAGAAAAACTCATACATTATTGGATTATATACCACCCCTTCAACTGGTTGATTATCTTCCCAAAATCCAATTGAGATAGCTACAAAAGGTAGAGAATGGACAAAATTGGTAGTTCCATCGATGGGGTCGATATATATCTTTTTCGAAATATCACTATATTCCGATGAGGTCTCTTCTCCTACTATTTGCCAATCGGGATAGAGCTTTTCCAACTTCTCTTTGAGGAACTTTTCTATCTCCAAATCGAATTGAGTAACCAAATCGACTGGACTTTTAAAATCTACCTTTTTATCTGAACGAAATCCCTTTTTTAAGATTTCACCAGCTTCTAAAACTACCTTTTCCAAATCTCTATTCACTTCAACCCCTTTGCTATTTCAATAAATTTTATTACTTTTTCTTTGGACTTCTTACCCTTGAACTCTTCAACTCCACTACTCACATCGACCCCGAAAAATCCAAATCCATTTAGCTCGTGGAGGTTTTCGGGGGTAAGTCCGCCGGCAATAATAATTTTACTATTGTCTCTATCTTTGAACCAATCCAGATTTAGCCTCTTTCCAGCTCCTCCATACTCTTTCACGAAAGCATCTACAAATCGGTATTGGTCTGAATATTGGTCTATATCTTCTCGACTTTTCGCACGAATAACCCGAATATATGGAATTTCCAACTTTTCCACCTCATCATCTGAAATCTCAAAATGGAGCTGTGCAAGAGTGATACCTGTTATTTTTGCAACTCGATTGATTTCATCGGCAGAAGCATTTACAAACAATCCAACTTTTTCAACAAATGGAGGAAGTTTAGAGATGATATTTTGAGCTTCTATTGGAGAGATATAGCGGGGAGAACCTTTCCAAAAGAGGAAACCTAAGCCATCAGCTCCATTATCAACTGCTATTTTTGCATCTTCGAAATTGGTAATACCACAAATCTTCACTTTCATAGGGAAATCCTCAACCAGTCGGAAAAGTGGAGCCCATAGGCGGACTTGAACCGCCGACCTCTTCCTTACCAAGGAAGTGCTCTACCTCTGAGCTATATGGGCATGAATATAGGAGACATACACATACACACAAACATAGGGGATTTTTGAAGTGGAGCGGGAAACGGGACTCGAACCCGCGACCCTCAGCTTGGAAGGCTGACGCTCTAGCCAACTGAGCTATTCCCGCATCTTAGTGGTGGTGAGAGAAGGATTCGAACCTTCGAAGGCGAAAGCCAGCAGATTTACAGTCTGCCCTCGTTGGCCACTTGAGTATCTCACCTACTCAAAAAATGGAGCTGGATATGGGACTCGAACCCGCGACCTGCTGATTACAAGTCAGCTGCTCTACCAACTGAGCTAATCCAGCACTTCCAAAAAGAACGACGGAATTATATTTACATTTCTCCAACATGTCAAGCCTAATACAACTCATCTAGGTTAGGCATAGCTTCAAATTTGAACCGTTTCACCCTTCTTTTTGAATATGGTGTTTTCTCTCTTTTTCTCTTCATATACCTAATATAGGTTGAGTATTTTATATCTCTATTTGATGCTCTATTGATTATCTCCAACTGCTTTTTATAGCTAAATCCTAATCTCTCCATCTCATTGATTTCTTCTTGAATAGAGTTGAGAAAAAAGGATATATTACTCTGGAATAGTTTCTCTTTCTCTTTTTCAATACATTGATGCAGACTATTTCTAACTGCCTCCAATCCCTCCATTCCAATATCCTAAATAGTAATATCTACATTTTACTAAAAACTGGTATATATATGTTTTGAACAAATTTACACAAGGATATTTATGTTTGTAGATAGTGTTGAAATAGAGGTTCAATCTGGTAAAGGCGGAGATGG
>DTUW01000108.1 GCA_012963895.1 Campylobacterales bacterium
GGTCTTTGGTGAAAATATTCAGATAGCAAACTCTACTTTTACTAATAATTCCGTTTCTGGTAGTTATGCAACAGGAGGGGCGGTCTTTGGTTATGGTGATATTCGGATAACAAACTCTACTTTTTCAAATAATTCCGCTTCTGATGGCGGAGGGGCGGTCTATGGTCACGATATTCAGATAGCAAACTCTACTTTTTCAAATAATTCCGTTTCTGGTAGTTATGCAAAAGGAGGAGCAGTCTTTGGTTACAATCTTGAAATAGCAAATTCAACTTTTTCTAATAACTCCGCTAATAGTGGAGGAGCGGTCTCTGGTGGCAATCTTGAAATAGAAAACTCTATTTTCTCCAATAATTTCGCTAATAGTGGAGGAGCAATCTATGCCATAGATGACATAATGGTTATTACAAACTCCATATTTGCAAAAAATAGAAGTTTTGGCAATGGAGGAGCTGTATATATAGGCGGTGGAAAGATTACCAACTCTCTTTTTATAGAAAATAACAGCTCTAAAAGTGGTGGGGCTATTTTTTCAGAATATGGAACGAAAATCACTAACTCTATATTTACCCAAAATATTTCAGAAAATAATATATCGATAGATGCTCCTTCTCTATCTCTTATTTACAACTACTTAGATATCAATAGAGCTAAAAACATATCTACAAATTATCACAATATCCAACCACAAGAGGGGGATATTCTCTTTGATGAAAACTTCTCTCTACCTGCTAACTCGGTTCTAATTGATAAAGGGGTTGAAATCGATACAGGAACTCTTACCTATCTCTATGCTGTTGATAACTCGATGCCTCCTTTTGATATGGAATGTAATGAAAGGGTGGTAAATGGAAAAATGGATATTGGACCAATCGAGTTTGGAGGTCGTGAAGGGAATTCGTGCAATGGAAATAGTTCCAATGTTGTCAAAAATAGCGATGTTGTAATTCCTATCCATCAAGGTTGGAACTTAGTAGCTGTTGATATAAATCTATCCGATATTCCTAATGATATTCCTATTATCTGGACATACTCAGATGGTAATTGGTCGGCTTACTCTCCAAATGGAGAATTTACCCAAGCTATTTCAGATAGTGGATTTCCTATTATCTCTAAACCTCTAAACTCTAATCAAGGAACTTGGTTTTTGAGTAATAGTGATTTCAACCTCATCTATACCAAACCTCTACAAAATGAGAGTAACTTCTCAACTCCTGAAATTCCAACTATATCAGCCCCTAATATTGGCTGGAATCTCTTAGGAACTGCTACAACTATACCAACTAATATAGTTAAGTGCGAAAATGGAGAAGTCCAAATTATTTGGAGATATATAGATAATAGTTGGCTCTTCTATGAGCCGGATATAGACCCATCTACTTTGGAAAACACTTTTCAAGCTATAAAAGCTAATGATGGCTTTTGGGTGAAATGTAAATAAAAAAGGGGGAGGGGGAAATCCTCCTAATCCCCTCCTCTGTTGTGGTTGAACTCAGGCACTATCTCTTTTAAGATTGGTAATTTCTCCTCTCCTTTCGCTTTAAATAGCCTTTCAATATCTTTTCTCAACTTCTCAATTGGATACTTAGTAGGTTTAGTTACAAAAATAGATTCGTATTTAGTTCTAACTTCACTATCACTAATTAGCAACTCTTCATATTTCTTCTCTCCCGGTCTCAACCCTATAAATTGGATAGGTAAATCCTCCTTTCCATATATCTGCTTCATCTTGTTAGCCAAATCTACAATTTTTACAGGTTCGCCCATGTCTAATATGAATATCTCTCCACTTTTCGCCAAAGTTCCAGCCTGTAAAACAAGATGACAAGCCTCTGAAATTAACATAAAATAGCGGGTGATTTCTGGGTGGGTTACCGTAATTGGTCGGTTGTTCTCTATAAGCTCTCGAAATTTTGGAATCACACTCCCACTACTACCTAAGACATTCCCAAACCTAACTGCCCCTATCTCTGTCTCTCCCGCCTCCACATTTTGAGCATATAACTCTACTATCCGTTTAGTAGTTCCCATAACATTGGTTGGACGAACCGCCTTATCTGTTGAGACTATAACAACCTTTTGAACTTTGTATTTTATTGATAGGTCTATTACATTGATTGAACCTAGTATATTGTTCTCCACCGCACTATCTATATTCTCCTCACAAAGTGGAACATGTTTATATGCTGCCGCATGTAGAACCAAATCTATTTTATGACTTTGGAAAATCTCCTCTAACCTGCTTCTATTCTTAATATCTAATAGATAATTCTTGTGGTTGGACTTTTGGAGCTTCTCATTTATTTGATATAGATTATATTCACTATGTTCAACTAAATACATCTCATTCGCTCCAAACCTCTCAACTTGCAGGGATAGCTCACTACCAATACTACCCCCTGCCCCCGTAATTAGAACATTCTTACCTTTGATAAACTCCTCAACCGCTTTTAAATCCAAATCCTTTGGGTGTCGAGCTAAGAGGTCTTCAATTGAGATATTTGATATTGTATTGGAGAGGTTCGATTTTATTTTTATATCCTTGACCCCTGCCCTCTTCAACCTATCAAAAATAGAGTTCATATCTCCAACTTGACTATTTATAATAGCCGAACTTATTCCATAGTTCTGAACTATCTCCTCTATCTCCTCCTCTCCAAAAACCCTAATATTTGAGATATATCCATTCTTTCTATTTGACCTCTTATCAATATCTACTATCGCCACTGGGGTATAGTCCAGTTTTCCACTTCTACACTCTTTGATAATTGAAGCTATCCCACTATCCACCCCTACTATTAGAGTTGGATTGGTTGATAGAGTTATCCTATTTTCTATATACAACCTCCGCAACATTCTGAAAATAGAGATAAGACCGAGAGAGAGAAAGAAATCTATAACAATTACACTTTTTGGAATAGGTAGCAGATAATCTATCCTGATTAGAACCATAAAGACAAATAGAGAATATGCAACCACATGGGCTTTTATGATATTGATGATGTCGTGGAGAGATACCAATCGCCAGATGAGGTGGTAACTTCTAAAATAGAGAAGGGCTAAGACTTTTAAAGTAGTGATGGTTAAAAATATTTCGGGTAGATTGTTGAACCATATTGGAGGAATATCAAAATTGAATCTCAACAGATAGGCAAAATAGAGAGAGAAGGCACTAAATAGAATATCAAAGGAGAGAAAAAAGAAAAATCTAAATATCATCTACCACCTTTCTAATTTGTTCAGATACAAAATCAACCTCATCATCACTCATCGCCGTTCCACTTGGTAAGCAGAGTCCATTGCTAAATAACTTTTCAGAAGTCCCATCAACATAGGAGATAGCATCTCTAAATAGAGGTTGAAGGTGCATAGGTTTCCAGAGCGGACGAGTTTCAATATTGAATTGTTGGAGTTTATGGATAGTTTTCTCTATATCTACATTTTTGCGAAATGTTAGAGTTGTAAGCCATCTATTACCAATAGAGTTCTCAATTTCAGGCATAAAGTCGGCTATATCGTGAAGATTTTGAAAATATCTTTTGAAAATGGCTCGTCGTCTATCTATCCGCTCTTGAAGCACCTCCATTTGAGCAACTCCAATAGATGCTAAAACATTACTTAAACGGTAGTTATATCCAAACTCCACATGTTCATAGTGTAAAAAATTCTCTTTTGCTTGTGTGGATAAAAACCTAGCTTTTGCAATATCTTTTTCAGATTTGCCAACCAAAATCCCTCCGCCAGAAGTTGTTAAAATCTTATTCCCATTGAATGAGTAGATTCCAAACTCTCCAAATGTTCCACTCTCTTGACCTTTAAAAGAAGCCCCGAGAGATTCGGCTGAATCCTCAATTAGGGTAATTCCATATCTGTTACAGATTTCCAAAATCTTATCTATTTGTGCCATCTGCCCATAAAGATGGGTAACTATCAGAGCCTTAGGGGTCTCCTTTTTCCAATTTTTTAGAAATTCTTCCAATAGTTTTGGTGATAAATTCCACGAACTATCAGAGTCAATAAATATTGGAGTTGCCCCCTGATAGAGTATAGGAGCTACTGAACCGATAAAGGTAAAGGAGGAGGCTAGGACATAGTCTCCCGGCTGAATTCCCAAAACCCTTAATGCAAGATGGATTGCAGAAGTTCCACTATTGAGAGCTAAAACATGTTTAGCCCCTGTTCTCTTTCTAATACTCTCCTCAAACTTATCCACATACTCTCCAAGAGGAGCGATATAGTTACTTTCAAAAACTCTCTGAATATATTCCAACTCTTTTCCACTCATATGAGGAGGGGATAGGAAAATCTTTCTATTTTTCATCTCTATATATCCTCTTGATTTCGTCTATATAGTCTCTAATTCCATCTTCAAGGGAGAAGCGGGGCGAATATCCCAATTTCTGTTGGGTTTCTCTAATATCTGCTTGTGTGAAAAATTGGTATTGAGAGGTGTATGGGTTTGGAATATATTCACTTCCGTAATCTGTTCCCAACTCCATTTGCAAAATATCGGCTATATCTTGAAAACTTCTCGCTATCCCCGTTCCAACATTGTAGATACCCGATTCACCTTCGATAGCTTTGATATTTGCTTGAATGACATCTTCAATATAGACAAAGTCCCTAAAAATCTTATCACTCCCTTCAAAGAGCCGGGGAGCTTGACCGCTCAAAATCTGCAATCCAAATTGGAGAACCATAGATGCCGTTTTTCCTTTGAAAAATTCTCTTGCTCCATAGACATTGAAATATCGTAACCCAACTATCTCCACCTCATCGAAATATCTCCTACTCAAATTGTCCATAACTAACTTACTAAATCCATAGATATTTTTCGGCTCTTCATTTCCAACTTTTTGAGGACTTGGACTATTTCCATAGACTGCACCGCTTGAAGCATATATCACCTTAGAGCCGAACCGTTTTGCATATTCCAATATAGACCTAAAACTATCTACATTGGTTTCCATGACTAATTTCTGATTGGTAGCGGTTGTATCGCTGATAGCTGCTTGGTGAAAAATGTAATCGAACTTTCTGCTAAATAGCCTTTCCAAATCTTCTCTATTGGTAATATCTCCCGTGATTATTTCCCCTCGAAACCCTAAGAGATTTTTAAAATGTCCTAAGCTGATGGGGTTTCCGTTTTCAAATCTATTACCATCTTGAAACCTATCAAATACCACTATTTCAGCATCTGGATAGTGTTCCTGCAAGTAGAAAGCTAGATTAGAACCGATAAATCCAGCTCCACCTGTAATAAGAACTGCACTATTAGATAAATCTTTGTCTATATACCTCATCAATATCCTCCTAAATAGATTTTATACAATATATCCGAAATTTAGAAATAGGTAGGTTGATGCTATTCAACGATTTAGAGACAAGAAAAGAGATTTTTTTATCCAATTTACGAGGTAAGAAACAGAAATATAAGAGATACCTTGGAGCTCCTATTAGATACCCCGGTGGAAAGAGTCTGGCGGTTGGGTATATTTTGGAACTATTACCAAATGGTATTGAGAGAGTAATAAGCCCATTTTTAGGGGGCGGTAGTGTAGAGGTAGCTATTAGCAAAGAGTTGAATATACCTGTAATAGGTTTCGACATTTTCGATATTTTGGTAAATTTTTGGCAGGTTCTCTTAGATAGAGATAGTAAGCGGAAGATGTTGGAAATTCTCCACTCTCTTGAACCAAACAGAGAGACATACAATAGAGTAAAGGAGATTTTAAAAAGACATTGGGAATGGAGCGAATATGGAAAAGGTTCGTCTAAATATTTGATAAAAGATAAAATAGTTTTGGCATCTTACTACTATTTCAACTACAACCTAAGTTATGGACCCGGTTTCTTAGGTTGGTCGAGTAGTATATATCTCAACAAATCTAAATATCTCTCAATGTTAGAGAAATTGGAAAAGTTCCAAAATAGCAACTTAGAGGTATATCAATCCGATTTTAGAGCTGTTTTGGAAAAGTATAGAGATGATTTTCTCTATCTAGACCCCCCTTACTATATTGGTTCAGATAGTAAGATGTTTAAGGGTATCTATCCTATGAGAAACTTTCCTATCCACCATAATGGATTTCCCCATGAAGTATTGAGGGATAAATTGAGAGAACATAGGGGAGGGTTTATTCTCAGCTATAACGATTCTCCAACTATTAGAGAATTTTATAAAGAATACCACCAATATTTTCCCTCTTGGCAATATACTATGGGTCAAGGAGAGAAGAGAATAGGAAAATATCGAAAGGAGAGACAGAGTAATATCAAGCAGAGCCACGAAATAGTGATATTCTCTCCTCCAAACTAATATTACTTGGAAATCCTATGTTTATGATATTGGAGGTATTCATTATAAATATCTTTGTATCTGCTATGGTATGGTTCGTTGTTTTCTTGAAAATTCCAATCAGGGTATCGCTTTTCTGATTGGTAAAAATCATCTTTACAAACTTTTTCCATCTCTTTGGAACTCAAAATATCGATAATGTGATAACCAAACAACCCCGGCACTCTTGCTTTAATGCTTGAAGAAGCTATAACAAATAGTTCAACTTTTTTATTCTGTTCTAACTCTCTTCTAATAAGTTCATGAATGATAAATCTTGAAGGACCGGGGCTACCTGTTCGAGCATTAATATAAAAATTCATTGTAGCTTTGATTCCCCCTATTGCAGACGAACCACCAATTTTCTTAATTTCACCATTAGAAGTTATGATATATACTCTTGGTAAGTTAGAGTTTAAATCTTCATTAGAAGAAATATATTTTATTGATATGTGATTTGGACTATCTTCATTTCTAAGAGTAAAATCACCAATCTTGACTGCTGTTTTTACTTGACTAATATCCAATGACTACACCCTTTCCCCAAAAATATAGCTTCTAACCACTTTTGCCCCTCGTAAAATTAGATGTAAAGGGATTTTTTCAACTCTATCAAATTCCAAATTTTCCAAATCGATAACTATCATATCACTATCTTTCCCTATTGCAATCTCTCCACTATTTATCCCCAACTGCTTAGCAGGTATTTGAGTTACCGATTTGAAAAGTTGGATAGCGAAACTCTCCAAATCTCTTCTATTATGTAAAAATAGAGCCGACCTCATCTCATCAAATAGATTTAGAGAGACATTGGAACTAAGTCCATCGGTCGAGGTATTCCACAAGATACCCAATTTATCGAGCTTATCAATATCCAATCTATCCCCTCCTAATAGCCTATTCGATACTGGGCAGTGGGATAGTGAGTGGCTATTCTCTACACACTTACTAAGTTCATAGCTATTCATGTATATTCCGTGAGTGAAAAGGGTTGGAACTCCATCAAAGAGGTCTATAAACTCTTTTGCTGTTGTCCACCTTTTCGCCTTTCCATATAGAGCCGTATAGAACTCCTTCATCTCTCCACTTTCACTATCTAACCACTCCCGTTCAGCTTTCGATTCCATGAAGTGGGCTGAAACTATATACCCTCTCTCTTTTGCCAACTTCAAAACTCTTTTGACCGCTGAACTATGGACAGAAAAAGGGGAATGGATAGCAACGGCAGGGGTAAATCTTCTATCTCTAAGTTTTTCACTCTCTTCAACTCTCTTTAACCATAAGCTATATAGCTCATCTACTTGATGAGGTTGAGAGGCGATAATCTCATTGAATACTATTTTTCTAATAGGTGAGTTTTTGAGGACTTGGAAATCCAATCCCATTGAGCTTATAGCTCCAATAGAGGTAGTTCCAGATTTTACCATCTGATTTATAGCTTCTTCCATAGCACTATTAGATATAGATTTGGAGAGGGTCGAAAAGTTTTGGACAACTGAATTGAGCCAACCGATATAGGAGCCGTAACTATATTGAGTAGTATGGTGGCTATATTCCAGATGGACATGGCTATTTATCAATCCAGCCATCACAAAGCTATATTTAGGTATCTCTTCAATTGAACCATTTGGATATTTTTGGAGTATCTTATCAACCTCATCAATATCCAATATCCTATCACCAAAAGCGATAGCGAAATTTTCTAAAAACTCTTTACCAGTCCAGATATATTTAGGAGCTAAGATAGATACCTGTTTCATATCCGAAAATCCTATTTTTGTTAGAATTATAGAGATTTCGACAAGGAGAGAAGATGAAAATAGTAGTTGGAAAAGGGAAAAAGGGGAAAACTCTAAAAGTCTATTTCGATTCAAAGATGGAGAGAAAATCGATTCTCTACCACGAAAAGAGAAAACTATATGTAAAGTTGAAAAAGAGAGATAGAGAATCCCTAAGATTGGTAGGTGGTGAAGTTGCTTCAATTCTGAGACACGATAGATATAAATCGATTGTATTCAAAATCTCAGAGGGGATAGAGTATATTATTGAAGGTTTCCTATTGAGCAATTATAGTTTTGTGAAATACAAAACCAAATCGGCAAAAATGGCAGTGAAAAAGATATATATCCCTAAGAAGAGTGCAAAGAGAGTTAGAAAGATAATCAAGATAGTTGAAGCGACTAACTTCACAAGAGATATTGTAAATTCTATACCGAACGATATGACCCCTCAATCAGTGGCAAAATTAGCCCAAAAGTTGGCAGACAAGAATGGACTTGAATTTACCGCCCTTTCAGTAGAAGAGATGGAAAAAGAGGGAATGAATGCATTTTTAGCAGTTGGTCGAGCGAGTGCAAACCCTCCAACTCTTGTAAAAATTGCCTATCGTCCTAAGAAGGCAAGAAAAAAGGTTTTACTAATTGGTAAAGGGCTTACCTACGATAGCGGTGGATTGAGTTTGAAACCTGCTAATGCTATGGTAACGATGAAATCGGATAAGAGTGGAGCCTCAGCTGTTCTAGGGATTTTGAAGGCTGTTTCAGAATTGAAATTAGATATAGAAGTGGTCGGATTTCTCGGATTGGCTGAGAATATGATAGGTGGCAATGCTTATAAGCCTGATGATGTTTTAAAAGCAAAAAATGGAACTACTATCGAAGTTCGCAATACAGATGCAGAGGGTAGATTGGTTCTAGCTGATACCCTTGTATATGCCCAAGAGAGTGAAAAAGATTTCGACTATATTATCGATATAGCAACTCTTACAGGTGCTGCTGTTGTCTCTGTTGGAGAATTTACCACCCTTATGATGGGAGATAGTGAGAAATTGAAAAAGAAAATCCTAAAAGCTGGTGAGGGAAGTGGAGAACTAGTGGCTACCCTACCATTTAATAGATACCTTGAAGAGCAGTTAGAAAGTAAAGTAGCCGATATTTCCAATGTGGCATCTACTCGATATGGAGGCTCTCTAACTGCTGGACTATTCCTAAGACACTTTATAGAGAAACAAAATAGAAAAAAATGGGTTCATCTCGATATTGCAGGTCCTGCATATGTTGAGAGAGATTGGGGATATAACCCATATGGAGCGAGTGGGGCTGGTGTCAGAATGGTTGTAAATCTATTGGAAAATTTGTAAGATGGATTGGTCAAAAGTTACATATGTATTTTTCATTTTGATGAGCCTTACTTCAACCGCTGGATTTCTCTATGAACACACTTCACTATCTCTATTTATAGCAAGTAGTCTAAATGTAGTATCTACTATCTTGAAAATTGGAGTTAGAAATATCTTAGCTGCTGAACTTCTTGCTGGTTCCCTAGTTGCCGATTTACATCTTATTCCAGCATTTATCGCCCTTGAAATCTACAACAATTTAGAGATTGCTATCTCTCTTGCAATAGGTGCAGTGATTGCTAATGTCTTCTCCATAGGATTGGTTCTAATTGAGAGTGCAAAAGTTCGGGAGGAGTATTGATGCAACTTGGGGTAAATATAGACCATATCGCTGTTTTAAGAGAGGCGAGAAAGTTCAACTATCCCAATCTGATTGATGCTCTCTCAATTGTTGAACGAGCAGGGGGCGACCAAATCACTATCCATCTTAGAGAAGATAGAAGACATATTCAGGATAGAGATGTAGAAGAGATAGTTAGACACTCTGTCCTACCTGTAAATTTAGAAATGGCGGTAGCTGATGAGGTGGTTGAGATTGCTACCAATTTACGACCTCATCGAGCCACTATCGTCCCTGAAAAGAGAGAAGAGGTAACAACAGAAGGGGGATTAGACCTCCTCCAAAACTTCGATAGGGTCGGTTCAGTTATAGACAAATTGAAGAGTGCAGATATTGAAGTCTCCCTATTTATAGACCCAAATTTGGAACATGTAGAACTATCTAAAAAATTGGGGGCTGATTGGATTGAACTCCATACGGGGCAATTTGCAAATATCTATCAGATGCTCTACTCCAATTTACCCCATTCCCACCACTCAATAGATTCCCTCCAATCCCTTTCACGGAAAGAATTAGAACAGAAATTAGAGAAAACTATTACAAATCTTAGAGAGAGTGCGAAAGCTGGAAAAAGGGCAAATTTACGAGTTGCAGGAGGACACGGACTAAATTACCAAAATATCAAACTCTTCAAATCCATCGATGAGGTTGAGGAAGTAAATATAGGGCAGTCTATCGTAGCTCGGGCAGTCTTTGTTGGGCTTGAAGAGGCAATTAGAGAGATGAGAAAACTATTAGAGAGTTGAAAATAGAGAAGTTTGATATATCAAATATTAGAGGGGAGAGACTAGATAGATACCTCTCCTCTATTTTGGATATTTCAAGAAACCAAATTCAGCAATTGATAAAGAGTGGGAATATTCGAATTGATGGAGAAGCTATTACCAAAACAGGCTATAAACTGAAAAATACCACTTTGGAAATCTTTTTTCCCCCTAAGAGTTCTCCTCAGAAGATTGAAAAAATAGAGTTTGATATACCAGTTGTCTATGAAGATGATTACCTATTGGTTTTGAATAAGCCTCCAAACTTAGTAATCCACCCCGCCCCCTCTGTGAAAAATATCACTTTGGTAGATTGGTTGAAATCTCGTGGTTACTCTCTTTCAAATATCAACGGAGAAGAGAGGCACGGCATCGTCCATAGATTGGATAAAGGGACAACCGGAGCTATTTTGATAGCGAAAGATAATAGAACACATACCGCCCTATCTCGACAACTTGCAGATAGAACTATGGGGCGATACTATTTAGCTATTACCAATATCCCTCTAAATAGTGATATTGTGGTTGAAGCTCCTATTGGTCGAAATCCCAAAAATAGATTGAAAATGGGAATTGTGGAGACTGGACGACCTGCTAAAACTATGTTCAAACAGATAGCAATATCACAAAGTGGAAAATATGGATTGGTAGGAGCTAGGCTATTTACAGGACGAACCCACCAGATTCGGGTTCATCTCTCAACTCTAAACAGATATATTGTAGGAGACGAACTCTATACACCCAAAAGACTTTTAGAGAAAGCCCCCCATATGCTACTACATGCCCATACTATCTATTTCCAACACCCCGCCACTGGTAAGCAGATATATATAGATGTTGAAATAGATAGATACATGTTAGACTTTATAAAAAAATACTTTTTACTGGATTTGAAAAATGGAAAAATTGAGGATTTCCATACTTATTTTACTAGCGATAGTAGTTCAAGGTTGTCTATTTGAACAAGAGACTAGAACCCCAAAACAGCTTAGAAGTGATAAATCCCTTCCAATAGTCAAAAGAATTCAATATATTCCAGATACAACTGCCATTGCCTTTGAATGGTTGCCATATAGTGAAAATCCGCAAATTGCGGGATACAATATCTACCGAGCTGAGGCGAAAGAGGGGAGCAAGTTGAAATTAGTCGCCTCTATTCCTAATAAAATATCTTCTCACTATGTAGATAGTGGATTGAAACCCAATACAGAATATCTATATAGCTTTACCGTCTATACAAAAGATGGACGAGAATCGAGAGGCTCTAAGGTAGTGAAGATAAAGACCATAAAACCTATTACCCCTCTCCACTACATTATCCCTATTGGAAACTTACCAAATATGGCTAAGTTGATATGGAGACCACATACAGACCCAAGGGTTGTTGGGTATGTTGTAGAGAGAAATGAGCTATATAATCAAGAGTGGAAAAAGGTTGGAGAATTACATCACCGGCTTAGTGTAGAGTTTATCGATAAAGGATTGGAGACCAATAAAATATATAGATATAGAGTAAGAGCTAAGAGCTATGATGGTGTCCTCTCTAAACCTAGTAAAGTTGTAGATGTTCGAACTAAGGCACTTCCGAAGCCTGTTCAAGGTCTCACCGCCTCTACAAATCTACCAAAGAAGATAAAACTATCTTGGAAGCCTAATAGAGAACCAGATGTAGTTGGATATAGAATATATAGAAGTGAAGAGAATGATGGAGATTTCGAATCTATCAAAGAGGTTCAAGGTAATAGCTATATAGATAGGATTAGTGAAGATGGAAAACAGATGTTTTATAAGATTTCAGCAGTTGATAATTTCGGATTGGAGAGCCTTCTCAATGATGTTCCTGTAATGGGAACTACCCTAATTAAGCCTAAGCCTCCTAAGATAGTTGAGCTGAAATTGACTAAAAAGGGGGTATTTATCCGTTGGGAGCCTCTCGACCCTCGCAGTCTGAAATATGTAATTATCAAAAGAAGTGGAAATATGTGGCTCAAAGGGAAACCCCAATATATCAGGGTAAATAGAACTGAATACCTTGATAAGAATGTTCAACCGGGAATAAGTTACTCCTATCAGATAGAGAGTGTAGATAGATTTGATATAGTTTCTCTGCCAACGGAAGAGAGTGAAATCACCATTCCAAAATCAGAACCATAGGAGCAGATGTATATGTATAGATTTCTATTTTTCTTACTTTTCTCAACCTCATCGATATGGAGCAGTTTTATTTTAAAAGATGAGGTTGGGCTAAATCCTCAGTTCCACCAACAAGTAGAAGAGATGGGGGCTGAACTATACCAAAAGAGCGGTATAGGGGTCTATATGCTAATTCTCGCTACAACTCACGGCGAAAGTCTATCGATAGTTGGAAAAAGGGAATTGGAGCAACTACCTAAGAAATCTGTTCTGCTCTCCTTTGCAGAGCAGGAGAAGAAAGTAGATATATTGGCATCTTCTGATGAGGTGTATAGACTTTTTGATAAAGAACAGATATTAAGCCCATTCCCTTGGAGCGGAACTATACTCCCAATACTTGGAGAGAAGGTAAAAGGAGATGTTAGGAAAAAATATAGTGTAGCCCTATTCAATGGATATGCTGATATTGTAGAACAGATAGCCGAAAACTCCAATATCCAATTGGAACATGCCGTAGGAAATGCTAACAAGTATGTAATAAATACCCTTAGACTGATTTTCTACTCTGTAATAGTTTTAGCATTGGGGTATATTCTATATAGAAGATTTAGAGGAGCGAAAAAAGATGTTTAAAAATGGAAACTTTTGGCCATATGCAATTACTATATTTCTAATAGCTATGTTATTTGCTTCATACTCAACCATAAAAGTAGCAATAGATAATCCAGTTCAGAATTCCAATATCTTTCTGAACAACTACCATGTTACAGATAAGAATATCAATCAGATATTGACAAGTCAAATTGCTTTTAAATCCCGGTATGACCTAGATTATAGTAATAGCTCGTTTGATGAAAAGGGCTTCCATCTTGTCCTAAAAGTTTTAGAAGATGGGCAGAAGGTTCAGAGTTCAATAGAGGGGATTATTACCCGCCCTGAAACTACTGAGTTTGATACAAAATTTGAAGGTGGAGATGTCAAATTCCAATATCCTAAGCCCGGTAGATGGATAGTCCATATCAAAGCAACAGTTGGAAAAATTAGCGGTTACTTCTCAATTGAGATAGATAGTAGAGAGGTTGGAAAAATCAGATTACTTGACCCATTCGTTTCGCATAAGAGACTTGAAAAGATAAAGAGAGAAGAGGAAGAGAGAGTAAAGAGACTATTAGGTAATGAATAGGAGACTAATTCTATTTTTCGTTAAAAGGTATCTTAGGTTTGATAGGGAACAACCTTTTATCTCTCTTTCAGCAGGTTTAGCTTTTCTTGGGATAGCTCTTGGGGTGATGGTTCTTATTATCGCAATGGCGATAATGAACGGGTTTGATAAGGAACTTCAAAATAGACTATTTGTAATGAACTATCCGCTAACCCTAATCTCAACCGTTTCAGATAGTGTTTCTGATGAGGTGCTACAAACATTGGAAAAAGAGTTACCAGATTTGGTATATAGCCCCTATTTGGTTACAGGTGTAATAGCTAAATATGGTAGAGACATGAAAGGGGGATTTCTCTTTGGAGTAGATTTCAAAAGAGAGGCGAAAATAAATCCTGTGATAGAGAAGGCGATTCAGGATTTGGACAAAGTGAAAAAATTTGATGTAGTGGTTGGTAGCGAACTGCTCCAATCTCTCTATATCTCCAAAGGCTCTAAGATAACCTATATATTTACAGAAGCCTCCCCATCAGGGATAGTTTCGAGTCCGAAAATAAAGAGATTTCGAGTTGTCTCCTCTTTCCATTCTGGATTGATTTCGTATGATGAAACTTACCACTATGCATCTCTGGAAGGGGTTGGAAAAGTGTTGGGACAGGCAAAAGGGCAGTATCACGGAATCCATATCTATTCAAAGAACCCACAAAAAGATAGAGAGAAGATATTGAAAATCCTACCCAACGGATATAGAGTAGTCGGCTGGTGGGAACAGAATGGAAATCTATTTTCAGCCCTTGAAATGGAAAAGAAAGCCCTATTTATAGTCCTAATGCTAATTATCCTTATTGCTTCTGTAAATATTGTAAGTTCTCTACTGATGACAGTAATGAATAGGAGAAGTGAGATAGCTCTACTAATTTCGCTTGGAGCTACTGCAAAAGAGATAAAAACCATATTCCTATATCTAGGTATTGTAATAGGTATTGGTGGAATAGTTGTAGGAGCGGGATTGGGCTTTTTAGGTCTATTTGTCTTAGCAAACTTCGATATAGTCTCTATTCCAGCTGATATATATGGAACTTCTCATCTGCCTCTCGATTTGGATATATCCGACCTCATCGCGATACTTTTTGGAGCCTTTGTAATAGTGATACTCTCATCACTCTATCCAGCAAAACAGGCAAAAGATATAGATATAGTTCAAGTTCTGAAAAATGAGTAGCAGGAGCTATAAGGGTGAATGCTAAATATTTTTTAGCAGTAATATTGGTGCTAAATATCTATTGGATGCTAATCCTATATGAGTCGTTTCTGCTTACTATCGTAATAGCTATTCTATTTTCAGTAGCTACTTCAACTATCTACAATAAACTATTAGATTGGACAAATTCAGAGTTTCTTAGCTCTCTCCTCTCTTCTCTGTTATTAGCTCTTATCTTCTTTGCTCCTGTTGGATATTTTGTATATGAAGGTGTGGTATTTATAAAAAATATAGATACTTCAAATATAGATATATATATTCCATCGGTAAAAGAGATACTTTCATATCTACCAAGCTATTTCGACTTTTTTAAAAGTGATATAGAGTCTCTATTGGTCTCTATAAATCTACCCCAGATTATGAAAGATGGAATCAAGCATCTAATATCACTTGGGGGTGAAAGTATCATCTTTTTTAAAGATTCTATTTTGATAATAGTTTTCTACTTTTTTATCCTCTACTACCGGAATAGATTAGGGCGATATTTCAAAAGAATTATTCCTCTCTCTACACAGGATACCCTTTCACTTTTTCGAGAAATATCAGTAGTAATGGGAACTGTCTTCTATTCGATAGTGGTAACTGCCTCTTTTGAAGGATTGCTATTTGCACTGTTAGCCTATTTCTATGGATACAACCCTATCCTATTTGGAATACTCTACGGATTTGCTTCTCTAATTCCAGTTATAGGAGGTATGTTGATGTGGCTACCTCTTTCGCTCTATGAATTTTCACAAAACCATATTAGTAATGGAGTAGTAATAGCTATCTATTCGATAGTGGTTATCTCCTTTATTGCAGATACAATCGTGAAGCCGATGATTATCAAATATATCAATACCAAAATTATGGATAGCAAAATTCATGTAAATGAGTTGGTGATATTTTTTTCAATGATTGCAGGTATCTCCTCCTTTGGATTTTGGGGGGTGATATTGGGACCAGCCATTATTACTCTATTTCTCTCACTTATAAAGCTTTATGAAAAGCTATACAAGAGTGAGCAGATTATTAAGATAAAATAAAACTTAAACTATTTCAAGGTTCAGACTATGAAACTTTTTCTACTAATATCCTTGGTTGCAATATCCCTATTTGGACGAATAGTTACATTGGACGAGATTTCAAAATATCCAAAAAGTATCGCAAAAGATTTTTATATATGGCAATTTTTAGAGCAGGAGACAACTACAAAAGAGGAGGCGGAGAAGGCTTTTAAACAGGTATATAGAGTTACTCCAAAACTTAGACAAGCATATAAAAAGAGGGGGGGAATTGAGCAACTTCTAATACCAAACTGCCCTATCTATTCCATAGATGATATTCTCCAAAGAGATGATATTAGTGATGAGTGTGTGAAAAACAACCTTACACCTAAGAGAATATCCCTATTAGATGGCGACCAAATGGCTTCTATTATTAAAAAATATAAAAACCGAGAAGATAGATATGTATCCCTCATTACTATGGCATTTTACTACTCTCAAAATATTGAAAAAACCTTATATGCAAATCCTGAAATCTATCTAGATATTTTTCTCAAAGGTGATACAAAGATTAGGAGTGATGCGAAGTTCAATAAGGAACTCAATCCCCTATTCCTCCAAAAACTTATTAAATATAAATACAAATTCGAAAAGTTCGTAGCAAATGTAATAGCTTATGGTGATATGTATCAGCCGATAAAAAATAGTCTCCTAAAACTGAAACCCTCTAAACAGATGACTACTAAAACCCTATTCTATTTGGCTTTCGAGCTTGTCCAGAGTGGCAAGGAAAAGGAGGCTCTTTCATTCTTCAAATTTATACAAAAATATGGGTATTACCAAGTTGAGAGAGATAGGGCAAACTTCTGGCTATACCTTTTGACAGAAGATAGCAAATACCTAAAATTCCTACTCAATAGCTGGGACATCAACATCTATACTATCTATGCTCGTGAGGAGTTGGGAAAACCAGTAGCCACAAATATTCTATACGAAGATGGTTTTCACAACTACAACCCTATTTTTACCCCTCAGATAGACCCGTCAAACCCTTTCGATTGGTTGAAAGTCCAAAAAGAGATAGCTAAATTTCAAAAGAAAAAGGAATATCAGAGACTTTTAGAGTTTGCTCACTTTTTCAGAAACAAGAGACATATTGGAATCTATTTCTATATCTTAGAGAGGGGATATAAATTTAGAAAACAGTCCTATCCTACTCCATATAGAGAGAAATTGAAATCTCTTTCAATTGAAGACCAAGCATTGATATATGCTCTTGCAAGACAAGAGAGTAGATTTATCCCATCTGTTATCTCCAAATCCTATGCTCTCGGAATGATGCAAATCATGCCTTTCTTAGTTAAAGATATAGCAAAACGGAGAGGGGAAAAGATAGATTTAGAAGATATGTTCAACCCTATAAAGAACCTTGACTATGCTATTTTCCATATTCGCGATTTACAGAAACAATTTCAATCACCCCTATTTATTGCCTATGCATATAATGGAGGTCAAGGCTTTACTCGCAGAATGTTGCAATCTGGAAAATTTCGAGAGGGGAAATATGAGCCGTTCCTAAGCATTGAAACTATTTCATATAGTGAAAGTCGAAAATATGGAAAAAAGGTATTGGCTAACTATGTCGTTTATCGAAAACTTCTAGGGAAACCCGTTAGCCTCCACCAACTATTAGATGAGGTGGTGATAAAAAAATAGTAGAATTATTGAAACATATAAAAGGATTGAAATATGTTAAGAGCTTTATATACCGCTTCAACAGGAATGTTAGCTCAACAGATTCAAATAGATACCACTTCAAACAATATCGCCAATGTCAATACAATAGGATTTAGAAAACAACGAGCAGAATTCGCCGACTTGATGTATCAAGTTTCTGAATATGCAGGAACAGCTACCAGCTCCACAACAACATCTCCAACAGGGATTGAAGTGGGCTTAGGGGTTCGCCCAACAGCTGTAACTAAGATATTTTCACAAGGAAACTTTCAAGAGACTGGAAATAATTTAGATATGGCTATCACAGGAAACGGCTTTTTCCAAATCGAGTTACCAGATGGAACTATTGCATATACCAGAAACGGAGCATTTAAATTGAACCAAGATGGACAGATTGTAAATAGTGATGGATATAAGTTGATTCCTGAAATCGTTCTACCAGAAGATACTACCGATGTCTCTATTGGGGCTGATGGGGTTGTTTCAGTGGTTCAAGCTGGTCAAGAGGGTTCTCAACAGATAGGACAGATAGAGTTGGCAAACTTTGTCAATCCCGCAGGACTTCATGCACTTGGGGATAACCTTTTAACTGCTACCGATGCATCAGGTGATGCGATAGTTTCAACTCCTGGACTAAATGGACTTGGAAATATTCGGCAGGGGTTTGTAGAGTTGAGTAATGTTCAACTTGTTGTTGAACTTACCGACCTCATCACAGGACAGAGAGCCTATGAAGCCAATTCAAAATCTATCACAACATCGGACGAGATGTTACAAACCGTTAATGGACTTAAAAGATAGGATTTAGAGGGGTGAAAAAGAGACACACCATAAAATCTCTTCAAAAGATGAAGGGGGTTGAAAAGATAGCGATGATAACCGCTTATGATGCCCTCTTCTCAAATCTCTTTGATGGTGAGATAGACATAATACTAGTTGGGGATAGTCTCAATATGAGTTTTAGGGGCGAACCTGATACCCTTTCAGCCGACATGGATATTATGATATACCACACTAAGGCAGTCTGCAAAGGGGCTACAAATACCTTTATAGTAGCTGATATGCCTTTTGGAACTTACACAACCAAAGAGGAGGCATTATCTAATAGTATCCGTTTCTATCGTGAAACTTGTGCCGATGCGGTCAAAGTCGAGGGAGGCATTGAGAGAACAGAAACTATCAGGTATCTGACCCAGAACGGGATAGCAGTAGTTGGACATATTGGATTAATGCCCCAAAGTTTCAGAGGAGAGGGGGGCTATTTCGTCAAAGGGAAAGATGGGGATAGCTTTCAAAAGGTTCTAAATGATGGCTTAGCTGTTGAGAAGGCAGGAGCCTTTATGGTTGTAGTTGAAGGGGTAAAAGAGGAATTGGCTAAGGAACTTGCTGAAAATCTCACTATCCCCGTAATTGGTATTGGAGCTGGAAAAGATGTAGATGGTCAGGTTCTGGTCTGGTCTGATATGTTGGGATTTTTCGACAAGTTCAAACCAAAATTTGTAAAAAGATATTTAGATGGCGGGGAACTAGTTCGCCAAAGTGTAGCTAACTATGTGAAAGAGGTGAAAGAGGGTCTATTCCCCGCAAAAGAACATATATATTAGGAGTTGTATATTATGGAGTTTATTGAAACTCGAGGAAATGAGGAGGGGCGACCTCATCAAGTTCAATTTTCAGAAGCGATATTAAACCCAAATGCAAGTTTTGGAGGGTTGTATGTTCCAAAGTATCTCCCGAAACTCGATTTGGAAAAGTTGCAAGGTTTGGATTACAAAGAGTTAGCTTTCCAAATTTTGAGAGAGTTCAATATAGATATATCAGACAAGACATTGCAGGAGGCTATATCACTTTATGACAAGTTCGATAATCCAAATGAACCTGTGCCATTAGTTGATGTTGGAGACGGACTATATATATCAGAACTCTATCACGGACCAACTAGGGCATTTAAAGATATGGCACTCCAACCTTTTGGAAAGGTTCTATCGTCCTTAGCAGTTGAGAGAGATGAAAAGTATCTAATATTGGTAGCAACGAGTGGAGATACTGGACCAGCAACCCTTGAAACTTTTAAAAATAGACCAAATATCAAAGTTGTCTGCCTCTATCCTTATGGTGGGACTTCTGATGTTCAGAGATTACAAATGGTTACAGAAGATGGGGAAAATCTGAAAGTTATCGGAATTAGAGGCAGTTTCGATGATGCTCAGACAACTTTAAAAACCCTCCTCCGTTCAGAAGATTTCCGAAAAGAGTTAGAAGAGAGAAATATCAAACTATCAGCAGCAAACTCGGTAAATTTTGGACGAATAATATTCCAAACCATCTACCATATTTATAGCTATCTCCAACTGGTTCAGAGAGGGGAGATAGAGCTAGGAGAAGAGGTATATATCACCGTCCCGAGTGGAAATTTCGGAAATGCTTTGGGTGGTTTCTATGCTAAACAGATGGGGTTGCCTATTGCAAAAATATTTATCGCCTCCAATGAGAACAATATCCTAACCGATTTCATTACAACCGGAAAATATTCGCTAATCGGTAGAAAGGTGGTAAATACCAAATCACCAGCTATGGACATTCTCAAATCCTCCAATGTAGAAAGGGTTCTATTTGCTCTATTTGGGGCTGAACGGACAAAAGAGCTAATGGAGGAGCTTGAAAATAGACAAGAATACCAACTCACCCAAGAGGAGTTAGAGAAGTTGCAAAACCACTTTTCAGCCGTCTATTCAACTGATAGCGAATGTATAGAAGAGATTAGGAACTATTTTCAAAAGGGCTATCTAATGGATACCCATACAGCTACTAATATCAAAGCTCATAGAGAACTTAGAGAGAAACCTTTGAAGAATATCGCCTATTCTACCGCTGAATGGACTAAGTTTTCACCTTCTATCTTAGAAGCCCTTGAAGGGATTTCAGGAGTTTCAGATAGAGAAGCTTTGGAAAAAATATCAAAACTTGCAAATATTCCAATTCCTCACCAAATTCAATCCCTATTTGAGAAGGAGATAGCTCAAAAAATAGTAGTTCCTGTTCCAGAAATAGAGAAAGAGATACTAGATTTCATCTAAATGGTGCGAGTTATAACTCTCCTATCTATCGCTATATCTCTATATGGTCTCGAAATTGCAGATAGATATTTAGAGATGAACGATACATATAAAGCCCTAAATCGCCTCTTCTACTTAGCACAAGATGAGAGAAACTTTATAGTTGATAGTTTTGGAGAGTTTATAACTCCTGAGGATATAGTATATAGAGTTAGAAAAATAGAAAAGATGGTTTCAGATAAAGAGAGAGAGGCGGTAGAAAACTTTTTCAAACAGAAAGAGATAGAAGAGAACCTATTCATAAAATCCTATCTCCTGTTTCAAGAGAAAAGATATTCAGAAGTTGTAAAGTTGTGTAAAAAAATATTGGATTACTATCCCAATAATCCCTATGCTCTGATTTACCTTGCCCAATCCTCAATTCATACCAAAGACCACACCCCCGCCGAAAATAGCTATATGAAACTGATTCAACTCTATCCAAACAATATAGTATATAGGTATGAACTTATAGACCTATATCTACACGATGAAAAGATAGAGAAGGCTAAAAAGGTGTTTGATGAGGTGGAAAAACGATTTCCTAAGGATAGATATTTAGACCGATATAGAAAAGAGATAGA
>DTUW01000109.1 GCA_012963895.1 Campylobacterales bacterium
AGTTTCAAGAGAACTACCAGAACACCAGCACCACCCACAAACCATTTTGTTTGGGTCGATATTGCCTTGTGGATTTCAGTTTTGATATTTTCCCTAAGGAGTGCTACCTCCTTCTCCATTTTTGCCTCCAATTCGGATATTCTTCTGTCCGTTTTCTCTTCTAGTTCTGAAATCCTTCTATCCGTCTTTTCTTCCAATTCAGATAGTCTCCTATCTGTTGTTTCTTCCAATCTTTCGAATTTGTGTTCTAGGTTCTTTACACTCTGGGTAACTTCATCGAGTTTTTTATCCAAGTGGTTGATATGGTTGTATTGAGTTTTTAAAACGAGTGTATGAATTTCGCTATCTGTAAGCTGTTTCTGTTCTGCAAACTTGGTTGCTATCTTTTCCGCCTCTTTCGATATCATCTCCAAATAGACATCGTCAATATTTGTTTTATCCATTGAGAATCCTTTGGTGGAATATATAGAAAAATCGGAAAGTAAGAAGAAAAATAAGATAATAGATGAAATAGAGGAAGAAGGCATGGAATATATCCATACCTGAATAGGAGAAAGTTTAGTAAGCTAGTGGAGTCTTTTTTATCAATTTGTCAGCATTTGGAGAAACAGCTCCAAATCCATCAAACTCTTTCTGCTCTTTCAAGAAATCGATAGGAGTTAGCATATCGTCTTTAAGAACGAAATGGGCTCGTTGCTCACTCGCATTCTCATATCTAGAACCGTGAACAATTGCTAATTCAGGACAAACCTCAGCACAATATCCACAGAATATACATCGCCCTAAATTGATAGAGTATTCACTCACTACCTTTCTGCCATTCTCCTCTTTTGTCTCCATTCGAATACAATCGGCGATACATATCTTTTCACAAAGCCCACACCCAATACATCGCTCGTTGCCACTTTCAAGCAATCTAAGGAGCTTATGGACTGCTCTATATCGAGATGGGAGGGGGAGAACCTCCTCAGGATATTGAACAGTGTGGATATTGAATTTCAACATCTCTCTGAGGACTACCCAAAGCCCTACAAATAGCTCTTTTCCTAAACTTCTTCTAACTACCTGTTTAAACTTTTGCCAACCTGTGGTTGGATAATCCTCAATTTCGACAGGGATATAGTTTTGAGAACCTTTTATAACCTCTTTATTCATACAACTCTCCTTATCAAATTACCAATAGACCGGTTACGACTATATTGATTACAGCCAAAGGCATCAACACTTTCCAAGTTAGCCACATCAACTGGTCAGGTCGAACATGAGGCCAAGCTGCTCTTGTCCAGAGGAATAGGAATATGAAGAATAGAACTTTTGCTAAATAGCACAATCCATCTAATAGAGTTCCCTCTCCAAATCCACCTAAGAAAATAAGAACTACTAAGAAAGAGACTATATACATATTGACATATTCACCAATAAAGAACAGCCCCCATCTCATTCCTGAATATTCAGTAGCATAACCTGAAACTACTTCTGCTTCATGTTCCAATAGGTCGAATGGAGTTCTATTGGTTTCAGCATACCCAGCTATTAGGAACAGCACAAATGCTATCGGTTGTTGCCAGATTAGCCAACCGTGTTCAATTTGGTAGTTATTTATATCTATCAAATTTAGAGAACCAACTAACATCAATGGAGCTAAGATGGATAACCCTGTTACAACCTCAAACGAGAGAAGTTGAATAGCAGTTCTCGCACCTCCAAGCAGAGACCACTTATTAGATGAAGCTATTCCAGCCAATAGAGGTGAAAACATTCCAACCGCCATTACTCCGAGAACAAAGAGAACCCCAACATCACTATCAACTATCAAAAATTGGAATGTTGTATCTCCAATCTGAATATCAGGAAGAATAGGAACTCCTGTGAAAGCTACAAAAGCACTGACAGGCAAAATTACAGGAGCAACTTTGAAAATAGGTTTTATAGCATTGGTTGGGATAATATCCTCTTTTGTAAATAGCTTTATCCCGTCTGCCAATATTTGAAGCAACCCAAAAGGTCCAACATACATAGGACCAAGTCGTCTCTGCATAAAAGCTAATACTTTTCTCTCAATATATGTAGTAAATCCAGCGAGTGCTGAAAATATCAAAAGCACCAAAAGAATTTTGATAAGAGTTTGAAAAATAAAAATTCCTAAATCCATAGCCTACACCTTACTAATTTTTGCTTGAATAAATCGATAGCTATCAAATAGCTTACGAGCATTTAGATGTTTATCGAAAGTTGGTAGATAGCAGATTTCACCCACTATTTTGTTATCCACAATCGCTTTGGTTTTTAGAGAACCGTATTTAGTCGCAATCCTCACAAGTTGCCCCTCCTTGATACCAAATTTCTCACTATATTCAGGAGAGATATACAATCCTCCACTTTCTGAAAGTTGGTGAGCCTTATTGGTAAATCTATTGAATTGTAAAACTGGGTTTGCAAGATATATGACACTTGACCCCAATTTAGGAGGTTCATTATTTGCTAAATGGAAAGTAGGCTCTTCTCTCTCAACCTCATCAATATCCAATATATACCCTCTATTCTCCTCACCACTATTGAGGAACTCATTTGGTAGAGAGTCGAAATCTACCTTTTTGAAAAGTTCAGAAGTGTAATCGATAGTCCATTGTTTCGGATTATCCAAAATCTCATTAGCCACATCGTTGAGAGTATATCCACCATATGGCAGGGCAACATTGAGAGGGACAACTCTTTTATCAATATTGACAAAAGTTCCCTCTTGTTGGTTCAGGGCTGGAATATCAAAATCCCCATCTCCAAGAGCTGAGAAGGTGAAATCACCTTTTTCATTGTATCCAACTCGTGGAGCTTCACCACTTCTATCAAGTTCGCAAATTTGGATAACTCCAAGAGTATTGGTATCGCTTGGAATAATGACTACTGAAAAATCGGTATAGAGGTCGATAAGTCCTACAACCTCAGCAATATCCTGCCAGTTCTTGGCACCATATAAGTCAGCCCCAACAATTAGAGAAAATTTATCTTTCTTTTTGAGAAGTTTTTCCAATTTGGTTTGGAAATCTTCACCTAAATACTTCTCTTGGAATTGG
Organism: Campylobacterales bacterium; assembly: GCA_012963895.1. Classification (GTDB taxonomy): domain Bacteria; phylum Campylobacterota; class Campylobacteria; order Campylobacterales; family Thiovulaceae; genus UWMA-0117. Next base: position 3,072 of record DTUW01000109.1, read on the forward strand.
GAAATATCCAATTTTGCCGAGATAGTTTCAGGAATATCTTTTCCAAACTGGATAAGTATCCATTTAAGGGCTTCTATCTCCTCATAAGGTTGGTGGTTGATTTGAATTACATTTTTAGAAAGTCCATCAATGATAGGGTCTTTCACAGGGTGGAAATAGATACCAGCTCCCTTATTCATCTTAATAGCATTATTAAATGCATATCTACTATTTGGAGAATCTGTTTTCAGTGCTGAACCTACTGAAATAACAAAATTGGATTTTCTAACCGTATTCAAATCTCCACTATATAGAGACTTACCAGATATTTTCGAATAGACCGATAGGAACTCTTTGTATTGGTAAGCCTCTGGATTTACCAATTTCAGTCCCAACTTCTCTTTCAATTTTTGGAGAATTAGAGCCTCTTCGTTTGTAATTTGGGAATTGAAAACGATAGTTTTTGCAGATTTGAGAGCTTGAACTGCCTTTTCTAAACTCTTAGGCTCTTTTTTCGCTCCTCGATTTTCGAAGTCATACCCATATCGTCCAGCACCGCAGAGAGTTGCAAAATGGGGTTCATTGGTTACTCTATATATCTTTTTGTCATTATTCTCAATAGAGATATGTTTTACCTCATAGTAAATTTGACAACCTACCGAGCAGTGGGCACAAGTTGAAGGAATTTTTTGAAGCTCCCAAGCATTAGAACTCCATTTAAAATCTGTTCCAACCAAAGCCCCAACAGGACAGACAGCGGTACATTCTCCACAAGAGGTGCAATCTAGGGTCTCGCCTGTTGTTGTTCCGATAAGGGACTTATTCAACTTATTCCACATAGCATAGGCATCTTTCGGCATCACCTCTTTATAACTTTTGTCAAGAGGGTCGCCTCCTCGTGGAACAGTTTTTAAAGCTGTATCCCCTATCATATCTTTACAAACAGTTACACACTTTTCACATACTATACAGAGAGCTGGGTCATATTGGATATGTCCCCAATTTTTGACCGGTTTATATGTGTCTCTAATTGCATAGTGTTGCTCAGTTACATTTTCAAGCAGTGTGTAATTTTGTAACTCACACTCTCCACTCTGGTCACAGATACCGCACTCTAATGGGTGGTTTACATCATAAACCTCCATTATCGCTCTTCTCTCTTTTGCGATATTTTCGGTAGTTGTAACCACATTCATTCCATCTTTTGCCTTAGCATTACAAGCATATACTTGCTTACCATCAGCCTCCACAAGACAGAGACGACATGCTAAGGTTGGAGAGCATCGATTCAAATAGCAGATAGCAGGAATATATATCCCATTTGCTCTCGCTATATTTAGAAGGGTCTCCCCTTCTTGGGCAATGCACTCTTTACCATCAATAGTTACTCTAACTTCTGCCATTACTCTTCACCTTCTCAATTTGAACTCTTTGAAACCTATATTTTGATAATAGCTTATAGCTTCTTAATCCCTTGTCAAAAATAGGATTTAAAGCTATTACCCCTTTTAGACTATTATCTATTTTGAACTCTCTTATAAATATCTCTCCATCTATCTCAAACCGAACCATATCCCCATCAGATAGCTTATTAGCAATTGCAAACTGCTTTGCTCCTAATAGATAGGGTTTTTCTTCTATCGCTTTTGCAGTCCAAGGGTTGAATTGGAGAAATGGATTGGAGTTATATACTACTGCTCCATCAAAACTCGGAAGCTCTTCAACCTCATCGACATCTCCACTAACTCTATACATTTTCGAAACTATTTCAACATCTTGAAGTTCATCGAACTCTACTCCAAATAGTTCAGAGGTGTAATCGATAGTCCATCGTTTTGGATTGTCCAAAATAGCATTAGCTAAGTCGTTGAGGTTCTTTCCTCGATATGGAACAGCCACATTAGTTTTTACAACTTTTTTATCAATATTTACAAAAGTCCCTTCCTGTTGATTGAGGGCTGGAACTGAAAAATCACACTTTCCAATAGATGCAATAGTATAGTCTCCCTCAATGTTGTATCCAACAGTAGGGGCTTGAACCTCATCGGCAAGATTTCCAAAGAGAGCCACTCCAAGAGAGTTGGTATCAGGCGGAACTATTACAACTTTTACATTGCTATTTTTCTGAATCAGTCCAATATACTTTGCGATGTTTTCACTTTTTTCGTGAGTGATGAGGTCGCTCCCAACTATTAGAGTTCTATTTTTCGCCCGTTTTCCAATTTTGGAAATGGTTTCTAACTCCTCTTCTCCAATATTGGTTTCTCCTGAGAGATAGCCTATATCCAAATCGAGATTACTATTTGTAATTAGGGTATCGGCAAGTAGAGCTATTACCCCCTCTTCTGTTCCAACCTCATAGTTTATAAATTGTTTGATGGTGTTTTGAAGGGTAGAATCAAAAACAGGGTGAAGATAGGAGATATAGGCTCGATGTTTTTTGTATGCTCTTGTAATAGCATATCTAACGGCTGGATTGTCGGTAGCTATCTTTGTGCCTATTACAATTATCTGGTTACTATTCTCAATATCTTCCAAAGTTCCATTATAGAGAGTTTCCCCACTGGTAGTGGCGAAAGCTTTTAGGAATTGCTGAAACTTTCTCGCTTCTGGATTGACAAGTTTAGCCCCTGTGGTTTTAGCTATCTGGTTGAGGATTTCAATCTCTTCATTTGTGATATGAGAACTAAATAGGATAGTTTTTGCTTCTCGTAACTTGGAAACAGCTGTCTCAAAATCCCCGAAAGTATCACTATTAGCAAAGTCGAAACCAAATCGTCCTGCACCACATAGAGAAACATGCTCAATATCGTTTTTCACTCTGTAAATTCTCGGGGTGTTGTCAAAATGTGATTCCTGCTTCACTTCATAGAAAAGATTACACCCAGCGGAACAGTGAGAACAGGTAGCTGGAATCTGTTGAAGTTCCCAAGCATTGGAGCTATATTTGAAGTCGGTTGAAATCAAAGCCCCAACAGGACAGACGGCAATACACTCACCACATTCGGAACACTCTAAGACATCTGAACCTTTCGGCACTATTTCAGAAGAGTAACCCCCAAATTTCAACTCAATCGCATCGTCTCCAATCGCCTCGTTACAAGTTGATACACATCTTTCGCACATGATACAGAGAGATGGGTCATATTGAATTTTTCCCCAATTTCTGATTGGTCTATACTGCTCTTTTGCTGAAAACTCTTGGGATTGAACTCCAAATTCAAGGGTCTTATTCTGTAATTCACACTCACCGCTCTTATCACATACTCCACATTCCAGCGGGTGATTTACATTGTAGAGCTTCATAATATTTTGGCGGTGTTGGAAAAGTTCTGGACTATTTGTAAATACCTCTATCCCCTCAGTTGGTGGAGTTTGGCAAGAGAGAACAAAGCCATCAACCCCTTTTACTTCAACTACACACAAACGGCAGGAGGCGATAGGAGAGACTTTGGAGATGTAGCACATTGTAGGGATATATATCCCTTCTCTCCGAGCTACCTCTAAGATGGTTTCACCTTTATGAGCCGTTACCTCTTTTCCATCGATATAAAATTTTGTCATCTCTTATCCTCTACTTTGCAACCATTGCAATATAGTAACATCGCATACATCGCTCAGCCTCTGATATAGCCTCTTCTTGGGTAAAGCCCAGATTTACCTCGCGGTTATTATCTATTCTCTCATTTACAGGCAGTTTTTCGCTCACCTCTCTTTTTAGACCTCCAAGCCAACCGCGGATAGGTTCATTTTTGTTATATACCTTCAAACTTCTTAGGTGGTCTTCCATTATCTCCTCATCGGTTAGAGTAATCTCTCCTGTCTGAACATAGCGACTAATTACGGAGGCTGCCCGTTTTGCTTGACCAACAGCATTTACGATAGTCATTGGTCCATATTCTGCATCACCAGCTGCGAAAATACCTTTTCGAGATGTCATGTAGTCTCTACCGTTTGTTTTGATAGTTTTCCAGCTTGTCAATTCAATCTCCCATTCAGGAGGTAAAAAAGAGAGGTCGGCACTTTGACTAACAGCTGGAATGAGGTAATCAGCTTCTATTTCGTAATCTGCCCCTTCTATTTTCACAAGTTTTGGACGACCCCCATCTGGATTAGGTTTCTGTTCAAACTTATTGACTTTCAATTTTTTTAGAACATTATTCTCATCAATAATCTCTTCAACAGCTGAGTAAAAACGGAAATCTACCCCCTCTTCTACTGCTTCGTGATACTCCTCGTAAGAGGTATTGCGGATAATGGTTTTCTCATCTCGTCGATAGAGCATTATCACCTTTTTAGCATTCGCTCTAACAGCACACCGAACCACATCCATAGAGGTAAATCCACCTCCAACACAGACCAAAGTTTTACCCGTCAAATCTACATAGTCGGTAGTCAGACCGTTTTTTTTCTGTTCCTCTTCTGTAATTTTGATGCCATACTTTTCATACAGATTTATCTTATCTAAGAAGTCGATAGCCCCCCAATATCCTTGAATTTCTGGTCTCTCATTTTCAGCATATATCTTTTTGGATATTCTCGTTCCTGTGGCTATCAGAATAGCATCATATTTCTTTTCAAACTCTCGCATCTTATCGGCATCAACCCAATAGTTGGTATAGAAATTGACCCCGAGACTTTTAACTGCTTCTATATCCTTATTATATTTCTCGATAGGCATTCGGTATTGAGGAACTCCAACGGCAACCTCTCCACCGAGAACAGGTAGAGCCTCGAAAACATCAACATCTATCCCTTCAAGAGCTAAATAGTATGCCCCTGTAAGTCCAGCAGGTCCTGCACCTATCACAGCCACCTTTTTTCCTATTTTAGGTTTTGGAGTGGCTGGGTGGATAAATCCCAATCCGTGGTCTGTTTCGTAGTCTGCCCCAATTCTTTTTAGTTCCATAATGGAGATAGGCTCATCTAAGTTATCCCTTCTACAAGCATCTTCACAAGGGTGAGGACAGACCCGCCCACAAGTATGAGCTAGGGGCATAGTTTGGCGAGTAGCTTCAAGACTATCATCAAACCGCAAATCTCGCACCCCTTCTATATATGCTGGAATATCTACATGAGCAGGACAGGCATCCATGCACGGGGCGGTTACTTTTGCGATATAGTCTATATCGTGGTAGTAATCTTTGCTCGGTCGTTTCTCTTTTATCAGAGTCTCAAACTCTTCTGAAAAGTTCTCCATCAAATCCAGAAGAGGAACGGGAACGGTTTTCCCTATCTCACATTTAGAGGTCTCCATCATCGTTTTAGAAACCTCTTTCAAATGTTCCAAATCGGAAAATTCTCCCTCTCCTCTCGCTATCTTGTCGAGTAGGTCATATAAAATCCGTCCTCCCCATCTACCCGGGGCACATCTTCCACAAGCTTCTGAATACTTCTGATATTGACTTGCATACTCAGTAGCTAGACGAACTACATCAACATCATCAGAGAAGAGAGCCACCCCTTCCCAACCGATAAAGGCTTTTGAATTTTGAGATGAGGTGTATTGAAGTGGAAGATTGTAAGCCGATTCCTCCCACTCCTCAAACTTTTTACCTCTATTGTCTATCTTCTCATCTCTCCAAGTTGAAAAAAATACCTTTGTTCCCATGTGCCAAACTCTCTACTGTTGCTCCAACTCTTCGGGAGGAATCTTTTTAACTACGATTGTCCAATCTACCTCATTGTATTTTAGGGAGTTCATAAGGGTATAACCTGCTTTCTTGATTTCGTCGGCACTTCTTTGGACGGAGGAGAAATCTCCTATCTCAAATAGAAAGATAGCCACCTCATCGTAGCTAACTTCATTTTCCATAAGTTCCAACATTCGACTATAAAAGTTATTTTTTAGGTGTCTCAAATCAAATCTTTTCATCTTCTTTCTCCTTTACTAGGTTGATAATCTCTCTTTTTATAGAGAGAAGATTGAGAAATATCTGTTTTAAATCTCCAAACTTTGTAGAATCGAAATTTGGAGATATTACATAGCGATATATATCCCTCTCTTTCCAAAGAATAACAAAATTCCAGATAGAACCAATGATATATGCTCCTTTTATCTCCTCCATTTGTGAGATTTCTAATCCCGCTACCATTTCTGAAAGAAGTTGAGCCTTTACATTGTGGTAGCTTGTATTTTTTTTGAATTCTTGAATAAAAAAGTATGGATATTTCGGTCTCTCTAATCCCTTTGCTACATAAAAATCACAAAAACCACTAAGAGAAAAACTATCCGTTGAATATTCCAATTTCTCATCATAGAAATCAGATATCTGGTATTTTGGTAGAAAGAAATCTACTCTATTGAGAATAGGAATAATGAATTTGGCTTTTAGGGTCTCTTCTGAATAGTCCTGCAATAGAGAACCATAGCTATCCTCTCCATACTTAGAGTAGATACCTTGTAGGAATTCTAAATCAGATTTGGATATATCACTCTTTTGGTAACTTTGGAACCAGTTACTAAATTTTTCTAATTGAAAACTGTTTTCTAACTTTACAATTGATTCCAAATCTTCAAGAGAGAGATTAGAGAAAGAGAAGTTTTTCATCGCTTTTCCTTTGGGAGCAGAGGGGTAAATCCCCTCCAAAATCTATCTATCTACCTCTCCAAAAACGATATTTGTAGAACCGATAATAGTAACAACATCGGCTAATTGACAACCAACTAAGAGGTCTTGAAGGATACCAGTGTGGAAAAAGCTTGGGGCTCTAATTTTGAGTCTATATGGATATGGTTCTCCTTGTGAATTGATGTAGAAACCTAATTCACCTTTTGGGGATTCTGTGGCTACATAGACCTCACCGACTGGTGGTCTCATACCTTGGGTTACTAATACAAAGTGTTGCATTAGGGAATAGTTTTGAGTCATCTGTTCCTCTTTTGTAGGAGAGATATATTGAGGAACATTAGCCATAAGTTGAGGCTCACTCTCGTGATACATTGGGATTAGTTGTCTCAAAATTCGGACAGATTGTCTAATCTCCTCCATATACAATTTATATCGTCCATAGCTATCCATCTTGTCAGAGATTGGAATATCAAAATCCAACTCTTCATATAGCTCATACGGCATCTCTTTTCTCAAATCCCACTCAAAACCTGAACCTCTTAACATAATTCCGGAGACTGCCCAACTTCTCGCCATCTCTTTATCAATAATACCCACATTCTCCAATCTCATTTTCCAGATTCTATTTTCATCTAATAGAGCTTCATAGTCCTCTTTAACTGCTCTTTCAACTTTATCCAGATATTTGGCGAGATTATCAGTCCAACCCTCTGGCAAATCTAATGGAACTCCACCTATTCTAATAGCTGAATGGGTAAGTCTTGCACCACAATAGTCCTCGATGAGGTCAAGCCCCCACTCTCTTTCACGGAAAGCATAGAGGAAAACAGACATAGCTCCAACATCGAGAGCATGGGTAGCTAACCAGAATTGGTGGGAAATAATCCTATTGAGTTCAAGTAACATAGTTCTAATTACTTTTGCTCGTCTAGGCACTTTATCCTCAATTCCTAATAGTTTTTCAACAGCAAGAGCAAAACCATAGTTATTAGAAGATGAAGCTATATAGTCCATTCTATCGGTGGTAGGTAGGAACTCATTGTATATCATATTTTCAGCCATTTTCTCCATACCTCTATGGAGATAGCCTATATCAGGATTTGCTTTTACTACTTCTTCGCCGTCCAACTCTAAAATTAGTCTTAGCTGTCCGTGTGCTGATGGGTGTTGAGGACCAAAGTTAATAACCATATGGTTATCATCTCTATCAAAAGTGAGGTTTTCGAAAAATGGTCGTAATCTGTTGGTCTGTTGCATTATCTCTCTCTCCTCTCTTTTTCAGATAGCACTTTTTGAGGTTTATTGAGGTCTTTAATTAGGAATACTCCTCCCTCTTCTTGGAATTCGTGATTATCGGTATCTGGTTCATCTTTTGATATATCTGTTCCTCGTGGGACTTCATGTCCAAGTCTTGCAAATCGTTCAGTGTCATATCTATCAATATGGGCAGAGTCTCGAATTTCAGGACCAACAATATCTCTTGCCTCTTTTCCAAATATCTTATCGACCTCATACCACTGAGCGAACTCATCTCCTTGAAGTGGATAAGTTTTTCTAAGTGGATACCCTTCCCAATCGTCAGGCATCAAAATTCGTTTTAGGTATGGGTGGTTATTCACTTGAATTCCAAACATATCGAACATCTCTCGTTCAGCAAAATTTGCACTTCTAAATAGATGTTGAACACTTTCGATAGCTTGGTTCTCTTTGATAAAGGTCTTTACCCTAATTCTCTTTCTCTTTGAAAGGGATAGAAGTTCATAGAAGATTTCGAAACCTTCTCGTTGAGCTAAGAAATCTACTGCACTCATCTCCATTAGAAAAGAGTAATCCAATTCATCTTTGAGAAATTCTAGAACCTCTACATTGCTATCTGGGTCGATGTATATGACAAGTTCCCCCCGTTGTATATAGCTCTCAGATATTGAAAACTTACTTTGCAACTTTTCAATATCTTTGGAATAGACCTCATCACTTGCTGGGTCATCTTTTGGAATTTGTGGAGTTACATAAAATCTGTCATTGTAATATGCTTTTTTCTGGACATTATCCTTAGGTCTATATGGTCTCATTTATACAAACCTTTTCTGTTTGAGATTTCTATTTCTGTTGGCTGGTTCTCTTCTTATCTTCTTCTGCAACATCATTACCGCATATTGAAGGGTTTCAGGACGAGGAGCACAACCCGGAAGGTAAATATCAACAGGAACAACTCTATCAGCTCCCTGAACGGTTGCATATGTGTTAAACATTCCCCCTGTATTTGCACAACTACCCATAGAGATAACCCATTTTGGCTCTGCCATTTGGTCGTAGAGTCGGCGGATAAATTCGGCATGTTTCTTAGTAAGAGTTCCAGCAATTACCATAACTTCCGCCTGTCTTGGAGAGGCTCGGAAAATTGTTCCAAATCTATCAAAGTCGTATCGACTCGCTCCTGATGCCATCATCTCAATACCACAACATGCTAAACCATAAGTTAAAACCCAAAGGGAGTTGCTCCTCCCCCAATTGACTATCTTATCAATAGTAGTAAGTGCTACCGGCAATCCGGCATCTTGTCCATAATTTACTTGATGCTGTGCCATTCCAAAGCTCCTTTTTTCCAAGCATAGATAAATCCAATAGCTAAAAGTAGAATAAATAGAACCATCTCAACAAAACCAAACCAACTCAGAGGTTTGAAATCTACCGCCCAAGGAAACATAAAAATAATTTCTACATCGAAAAGGATAAATAGTAGAGCAAATAGATAGAATTGAGGAGAGATTCTATTAGGCTGTTTAGTTGCTTCTGGACCACACTCGTAAATAGTTAGCTTCAACTTCTCCGTATCTTTACGAGCCAAATATCTCCCTACAAATCGAGATATTATGGTTGTAGCGATAAATGCTACCACCGTTAGAGCTAACATCACAAAAGCCCCAAAATATGGATAAGCAACCTCCAAATGTTCCATATTTCCACCTTTCATATGAATTTACCCATTATCATATCTTATTTAGAATAAAAAATTATTAACGGCTTGAGTTTCTGGGAAGATATAGGAACACAAATATACAAGAGTATTGGATATTGAAAAGAAGCAAAATAAATTTAATATATTAAAAAATGATTATAATTTGATAACAAAATCAAATATAAGGGGTGCCTATGGTTAAGGCATTGATATTTTTGGGACTTGCATATGTCTTGCTTCGGTTTGATGATGTTCAGACTATCATAGCTGGTATCGCCGTCTTTATTGTCGGAATGATATTCATGGAAGATGGTTTCAAACACTTTACCGGTGGAACTTTCCAAAAGATATTGGAGAAATGGACTGATAGGGTTCCAAAGGCGATTTTTACAGGTTTCTTAACAACTGCTATCGTTCAAAGTTCCTCTTTAATGAGTTTGATAGCTATCTCTTTTCTATCAGCTGAACTTATTGGACTTGCACAAGGTATAGGGATAATATTTGGTGCAAATATCGGAACTACTGCCACCGCTTGGATAGTTTCAACTTTTGGGGTTAAAATCAAAATATCCCATTATGCTCTGCCTATGTTGGTGTTTGGAGTTATTTTCAGATTTATGAAGTCCAAAAACTATCAGGGTATCGGTAATATCCTTCTAGGGCTAGGATTTATTTTCCTCGGTATTGGATATATGAAAGATGGTTTTGAGGACTTGAAACAGGGAATAGATTTAGCCCAATTCCATATAGATGGATTTTTAGGGGTTGTTGTATATATTTTCGTTGGAATGGTGGCAACTGTTATTATTCAAAGTAGTAGTGCAACTATGGCTATTATAATTGTTGCTCTTTCCAATAACCAAATTGCCTATATTGATGCAATAGCCCTTGCCATCGGTGCTAATATTGGAACCACTATTACCGCTATTCTCGGCTCTCTCACATCAGGACCAAATGGAAAGCGGTTAGCTCTCGCCCACCTCATCTTTAATCTAATTACTGCACTATTTGCAATAGTTCTAATTTATCAGCTAAAAGATGTAGTAGATTACCTATCTCCAATAGTCGGTATTGCTGATAATGACTACTCTATGAAGTTGAGTCTATTCCATACTATATTTAATGTAATGGGTGTTCTGATTGTCTCTCCATTTATCAATCTCCTTGTAAAGTTCTTAGAAACCAAATTTGTGAGTGATAAAGAACAGACCAAAGGAAAACCAAAATATCTTAAAGAAGATGTGGCTGAAACATCTCTATCAGCTACAACAGCAATTAAGAAAGAGAGCGAACACCTCTACGAGAATAGTTTAGAAATTATTACTCACGGACTATCTCTACATAGAACCGATATTTTTTCAGATAAAGATATTGATGAGGTTGTGAAAAGTTCAACAACTCCTATTGATATAGATATTGAGGATACTTATCAGAAAACTGTGAAAAACCTGTATGGAGATATTATTAGATACTCTACCCTAGTAGCCGAAAACCTCAATAGAAAAGATGCTAAATATATCTACTCTCTCAAAATTGTAAATAGGGGTATGGTTCGAGCGATAAAAGATATTGAAAAAGTCCAAAGAAACTTTAACCTCTATATCAAACATGAAAATGAGTATATTCGAAACGAATATAACAATTTGAGAAAAAAGATAGTCTATCTACTTAGAGAGTTGAAAAAGATTTCAGAGATGAAAAACCCAACAGAAGCAATATTAGCTGTTGAAACTCTGAAAGAGGAACTCAGAGATATTGACACGATAGAAAATGGTAGAATAGACCAATTGATTAGAGAGAATAAGATTGATACCAAAATGGCAACTTCTCTTATCAATGATAGTGTCTATATCTATAATGTGGCTAATAGACTGTTGGAATTTGCTGAAACAGTTTGGGCAAACAATGAGATACTCCGCGAATACGATGAAGATTTAGAAACTAAGGAGAGTGCAGTCCATGAAAATTAGTAAGCTATTTGATGAGGTTGTGGAATTTTTCGACCTCAAAAAACGGGAACAGAAAAAAGAGTTAAAGAAGTTGAAAGAGTTGAGAAGCGAATTGAAAGAGAAGAGAAAGAAGCTAACTAAACAACTGAAACATGCTTCAAAAAGTGAGAGAAAAAAGATTCTCACAAAACTACGAGCAATAGACAATCTGAGAGGAAAGGCGAAAGAGATTATCAAAAAACTTAGTTAGCCTATGGTCTTAATGGGACATAATGGGAGCGGTAAAACTACATTTATAAACTATATATTAGGTTTTTATACCTCTCCCTCTCAACACCCATTTTTAGAAGAGTTCGCCAAAGAGTTCTCCCCCCTTCCGCAAGGAGAGTTTGGATACTCTCCTGAAATTGCCCTTCTTGATACCCAACTTACAGGGTTAGACTATATCCAACTCGTCTCCTCTCTAAGAGGGGTGCGAGTAGATGCTAGGAATGTGTTTCAATCCGTCTCCCTCAATATCTCCCCTACCCAACCCATCTCCAAATATTCCAAAGGAATGAGGCAACGACTAAGTTTAGCCTTAGCTATGATTGGCTCTCCAAAATATTTAGTTCTTGATGAGCCTACAAGTGGATTGGATAGGCTCGGAGAAAAGATAATATTTGAACTTCTGCAAAAGAATAGAGAGAAACACCACTATATCATCTCCACCCACTCAATAGATTTGGCTCTACTCCTACAAGATGAAATATGGCTATTTGAACATGGAAAAATTACTAAAAAATTTTTTCCAAAAGATAGAAGCGAATTGGAGAAACTGTTACAAAAATCACTTTGATATTATTTTGTTAGTATATATTGTTAATATTTATTGAAAACCATCGAAAGGATTAGCCATTAATATTCGAACAAAATTGATACTAGTAATAGTCTTAGTATCGGTCGGTTTCTTTGGTTTAAGTTACCTATCGCAAATAGCAATAGAAAAGACTAATAGATTGAATCAGGGTAAGGTCTTGGTCGCTAAGTTAGAAGCTGATATGTTGATGTTGAGGCGAAATGAAAAAGACTTTTTAGCTCGTAAAGATTTGAAATATAAAAAGAAGTTTTTAAAAAATGTTCAGATTTTATATCAAGATGTAAAAAAGTTGGAAAGTATCCTCAGCATTCCAGAGGTTAGAGATTTCGAATTTGCTATTAGAAATTATGAAAAGATATTTAGGGACTTGGTTCAGCAACAGATATTAATTGGACTAAATCCGAAAGATGGATATTATGGAATGTTGCGGGATATTGTTCATAAAGTCCAGAAATTGGCTAAATCTTACCGCAATTACAGATTGCTATCAGATGTCTATGAGTTGAGAAAACATGAAAAAGATTTCATGCTAAGAAAGAATTTGAAATATGTAAAGAAATTTAACAAAAAGATAGAACAACTCAAAAAAAGAGCATCGAAAAAGATTCGAAATCTTCTAATTGAATATCAGAAAAATTTTAACCTGCTTGTAAATAGCGAAATTACAATGGGACTCAATAGCCATCAAGGATTGAAAAAGAAGATGAGGGATACAGTCCATCAGACTGAAAAGACATTGGATATTATGGCTGATAAAGTCAATAGCGAAATAGAGAAAGCAATTTCAGAAGAGAAGACGACAATAACTATATTGGCTATTGGTATCACCTTAGTAATAGGTGTAATTCTGATAGTAGTCATGATTCAAGTTTTGAAATCTCTATCCTCTCTTTTGGAAGCTATCCGCAAATTGAAGGATAGTGATGACACCTCCTATCGTATTCAGGTAAAAAATAGAGATGAAATTGGTGAAATTAGCGAGATGTTCAACCAATATTTAGCAAATATCGATGAGGGATTGAAAAAAGATTTAGAACTGATAAAAGAGACTGAGACAGTCATGAAAAAGGTTGCCCAAGGGGTATATGACCAAAAACTAATTAAACCTGCATCTAGTAAGCAACTTGAAAAGTTGAAAGGGATTATTAACAATATGATAGAGGAATCACAAGAACGGTTTGAACATATCAACCAAATTCTAAACCAGTTTGCTGAACAGAACTACACAGGTAGGTTGAGAATTGATGATTTGGATCCAAAAGGGGTATTAGCTCAATTTGTAGCAAACCTAAATATAGTCCAAAATACAATTGTAAATATGCTAATTGACTCTAAACAGAATTCAGATAAATTAGCAACAGTTGCAGAAGATTTAGAGAGACAGATGGAGAGTGTAAATAAATTGACTAAAAAAGAAGAAGATAGTATCTCTAATGTTGTAAAGTCTGTTCGTGAAATAAATAAGTCGATAGAAGAGATTGTCAAAAAGACCAATCAGGCAGTAGAAGACTCCAAAAAGACCGATGAAATATTGAATAAGATAAATGATATTGCAGATAATACAAACTTACTTGCTCTAAATGCATCTATTGAAGCAGCTCATGCCAAGGAATTTGGTAGAGGGTTTGCGATAGTAGCGGAAGAGGTTCTAAAATTGGCTGAGGATACTAAAAGGGCAATTACTGAAATTAAAGATACTACTCAGGAATTAGTAACTCTTATTGAAGATATTGACAAAAATATAGAAAAACAGAGTGACAAAATATCAGATATAAATAACGAAATGAACCATATCCACCAATTTACTACCGAAAATGCTGTTATCACAAGTAAAGCGACTTCGACGGCAGATTCTCTAGTTGTTATGTCGGATAAGATTCAGAAGGAGATAGAAAAAAATAGATTCTAAATAGATAAAATACTCTTATATATTCAATAGGAGTATTTAGATGGACAAGTTACAGATTGGAAAATATAGTTTCAATAGTCGCCTAATTGTTGGAAGCGGGAAATATCCAGATTTCCAAACTACTCGCGATGCAACTTTGGCGAGTGGTGCCGAAATGATTACGGTAGCCGTTAGGAGGGTAAATATTACAAATCCTAATGAAGAGAATCTAATGGACTATTTCAAAGATACCAATATCCAGATTCTCCCTAATAGTGCCGGTTGCACCACTGCCGATGAAGCTATTGCCACTTTTCGAATGGTTCGAGAAGCCACGGGGATAGATATTATCAAACTTGAAGTTATTGGAGATACCCAAAAGACACTATATCCCGATGTGGTTGAAACCCTCAAAGCAGCAGAAGTTTTAGCAAAAGATGGATTTACCATTATGGCATATACCAACGACGACCCAATTATGGCTAAGAAGTTAGAAGATGCAGGAGTTCATGCCGTTATGCCTCTTGCTGCTCCTATCGGTTCAGGATTGGGTATCCAAAATAGATACAATGTAGTATTCGTCAAAGAGGCTGTATCTCTTCCTGTTATTGTAGATGCTGGGGTTGGAACTGCTTCCGATGCCTCTATTGCTATGGAGTTAGGGGCTGATGGGGTTCTGACAAATACAGCAATTGCACAGGCAAAAGACCCTATCAAAATGGCTGAGGCTATGAGGTATGGAGTTCAAGCTGGACGACTTGCCTATCTTGCTGGACGAATTCCTAAGAAACCTTATGCTACTGCTTCAAGTCCTGTTGATGGATTGATTCAATTCTAAACAGATGGCTATCGATTCCCTATGCACCTATTGTGGTGTGGGTTGTGAAATCTCAGTTGAAACCTCTCCAAATGGACAAATTGGGAAAATCTTTGCAAAACCTGAAAGCGAAGTTAGTCAAGGTGAGTTATGTATCAAAGGTAAAGAGGGGTTTCACTTTCTCTATTCCAAAGAGCGGATTAGGGAAGCCCTTGTAGATTGGAAATTTATTGAAAACAATTGGAAACTCTTCAAACCTGTAAATATAGACTACTCTAAACCCACCATTTTTCAAGATAGACTATTCTATTCTGTTCCATATAGTCAAGCATATGAGATAGTGGCTAGGAAACTTGATGAGGTTGTGAAAAAATATTCTAAAAAGTCGTTAGCTTCCATTGGTGGGGCTAGGACAAGTTGCGAAAGTGGATATATCTTTCAGAAATTCACAAGAAAGGTAATAGGCTCTCCTCATGTCGATTCGTGTGCGAGGGTCTGCCACTCTCCAAGTCTTAGAGGCATGAGAGAGACGATAGGAGAAGGAGCATCTACCAATCCATTTAACGATATTGAAAATTCAGAGTTTGTAATCCTTATCGGTTCAAACATTACAGAAGCTCACCCGATAGCGGGGAATAAGCTAATTAGGGCTAAAAAGAGTGGAAAACTCGATATAGCCACTATCGATATTCGTAAAACCCAAATTTTCAAAAATTCCAAATACCAATTAGTTATCCCTTTTGAAGCTAATCTATTGGTTCTCAATATGTTAGCTCGGGTTATTCTTGAAGAGGGATTAGAAAATCAACCATTTATCCAAAATCGGACGGAAAATTTCGAGAAGTATAGAGAAGCAATTCTCAACGACCCCTATTCAGACCCAAATTTCTTCAAAGAGATAGAGGGGTATGAATATCTATCTGAACTAATTCCACAAGTAGCCCGAGAGTATGCTAGAAAAAGGAGTATGGTTCTTTGGGGACTTGGAATTACTGAACATCTTGACGGTAGCTATGCTGTTATGGCTATTACAAATCTCGCTCTACTAACTGGAAATATTGGAAAGTCTGGGGCTGGGTTGATGCCTCTTAGAGGGCAGAACAATGTTCAGGGGACTTGTGATGTTGGAATGTTGCCATATTACGACCCAGACTATAAGCCTCCAAAAGAGGTTGGACTAATGACCCCCGACATTATCGATGCTATTCTGAGAGATGAGATAAAAGCTCTTTGGAACATGGGAGAGGATTTAGCCCATATCCACCCGAACCAGAATAAGATACATAAGGCATTAGAAAAATTGGATTTACTTGTAGTAAATGAGATTATGGCTAACGAGATTACAAAATTTGCCCATGTCATTTTTGGAGTGAAAAGCGGGTATGAAAAAACTGGGGTCTATGTAAATGCTGAAAGAAGATTACACCTATCCCAACCGATAGCAAATTCAGACCTACCAGATGATTGGGAGGTGGTTCAAGGGGTCGCCAACTATTTGGGTAGTGGTTGGAGTTACCAAAATTCCGAAGAGGTTTGGAATGAGGTTCGGGGAGTTATGAAAGAGAGATATAGCGGAGCTACATATGAGAAGTTGGAAAAAAACCGACTTAGAGGGTTGCAGTGGCCAATCTTTGAAGAGGATACCCCTATTTTGCATATTGAAAAGTTTCGCACCCCTAACGGACTTGGAAAATTTGTCTATCACCAATATAGATTGCGGGGGCAGATAGAGGAGATAGTGAAAAAGAGAAAAAGGAGTTTCTATCTCTCTACCGGTCGGACTATTGCTCAATACAACAATTCAGCCCAAACCAAAGCCACTCCGCGACTTTATAAACTTCATAACAGAGATACTCTATTTGTATCTGATGAAGATAGAGAATTTTTCAAAGACACCAAAGTTGTGAAGTTGAAAACCCAATTTGGAGAGAGTGGAGAGTTACCGATAAAGATAACTAAGAACCTGAAAAAGGGAACTCTATTCACAACCTTTCACCACCCAGAAAGTAGAATAAATTTCCTATTTGGAGATGAAGCCGATGAACTTATTAAAACTGCTCGATTCAAATCCCTAAGAGTTGAGGTGATAAGAGTTGATTAAGGTATTCGATGAGGTCTATTCATTAGATAAGCGGTGTTATGATGAATTTCTCCTAACAGAAGAGATTTTAATGGAGAATGCAGGGCGGACTATATCGGAATATATCTACAACCATTTCCCTAAGGGTAGTTCAGTTCTAATAGTGGCTGGTAGTGGAAATAATGGGGCTGATGGAATTGTAATCGCAAGACAACTTTTTGGAGATTTTCAAGTTCGACTATATCTAGCATCTCAACCAAAAAGCGAAATTGGAAAAAGACAACTTCAACGAGCAAAAGCTATCGGAGTTGAAATAGTTTCCGAATTAGTAGATAGCGATATTGTGGTTGATGCTCTCTTTGGAACAGGTTTAAAAGGGGAGCTACCTCATCACAGAATAGAGCTAATAGAGAGAATCAATTCTCTATCAGGTTTCAAGATTGGCTGTGATATTCCCTCTGGAATAGATAGAGATGGAAATATCTCATCTGTTGCGGTGAAATGTGATATTACAATCACTATGGGAGCTTTAAAACTTGCTCTACTTTCAGATATTGCAAAAGAGCATATAGGAAAAGTAGAGATAGCCAATCTTGGAGTATCCCAAACTATATACGAAAGAGAGACCAACTATTTTCTATTAGAAAAGTCCGATTTTACTCCTCCAATCCGAAATAGAAAGAGTAGCCATAAGGGGGACTATGGACATTGTGCTATATTGAGTGGAGAGAAAAAAGGAGCTTCTATCTTATCTGGTATGTCGGCTCTCATATTCGGGGCTGGTCTTGTAACTCTTGTATCTAGCGATGAGGTGGGCAATATCCCTTATGACTTGATGGAGAGTAGAGAGATACCCCGAAATTGTTCAGTTATAGTTGGGGGTATGGGGCTTGGAGATAGTGGAATAGACCATTTTCGAACTCTTATCACTTCTACAACTCTGCCTATGGTCTTAGATGCTGATATTCTCCACTCTCCTATTTTGAAGGAGATTTTGGAAAAGCGACCTCATCAACTTATCCTAACCCCTCACCCGAGAGAGTTTCAATCTATTTTGAAAAATATTCTAAATATAGATATTTCAGTTTCCGAGATAGTGAGAAATAGAATAGATTTGGTTCAAAAGTTTTCAGAAAAGTATCCTGATGTGGTTCTACTTCTCAAAGGGGCAAATAGGGTAATAGTCTATCGTGGAAAAGTCTATTTCGACACTTTGGGATTGCAAAACTTAGCAAAAGGGGGAAGCGGGGATATCCTATCAGGACTTATCGGCTCACTACTGGCACAAGGATATACACCGCTTGAAGCCTCAATATCTGGAAGCTTAGGACTTAGTTTAGCCTCTCAAAGATATAGAGGTTCTAACTTTTCACTAACTCCAACTAA
>DTUW01000110.1 GCA_012963895.1 Campylobacterales bacterium
TCTGAAAGATTGAGGGAATCGGTTCTCATGTAGGTAATTAGTCCGGACTTTTTACCATCTGGTAGCTCTACCCCTTCATAGAGTTGCTGAGCTAACATCATTGTCTTTTTTGGAGAAAAGCCCAATTGGGTAGATGCACTCTGTTGAAGGGAGGAGGTCATAAATGGAGGTGGTGGAGCTACCTCTCTTTTTCTCTTTTCAACCTTTTCGACAATAAAGGTATCGGAAACAATGGAGTTATATATTTCGGTAGCCCTCTTCTCGTTTGTGATAGATAGCTTTTCTATCTTTTCCCCTCTAAACTCTATTAGAGTAGCTTCTAAATCTTTTTTGAAAATTGTCTCTATTTCCCAATACTCTTGGGGCTTAAAATTTTGAATTTCCCTCTCTCTATCTACGATAATTTTTAGAGCCGATGATTGAACTCGTCCAGCACTTAACCCCTTTTGAATTTTGGAGGAGAGGAGAGGAGATAACTTATATCCCACTATCCTATCTAATATTCTTCTGGTCTGTTGGGCATTGATGAGGTTCATATCCAGATTACGAGGATTTTTCAAAGCTTTCAGAATTGCCTGTTTTGTAACTTCGTGAAAAACTATTCTGGGAAGCTCTTCGGGATTATGTTTTAGAGCTATTGCGGTGTGAAATCCTATCGCTTCCCCTTCTCTATCTTCATCGGTAGCTATATATATCTTTTCCGCCTTTTTAGCATATTCTCTAATATCTTTTAGTTTCTTCTGGTTCTCTTTGGAGATGGTATATAGGGGTTGAATATGGCTATTGTCAATCTCCAATCCAAATCTCTTTTCGGGCAGGTCTCTAATATGTCCTTTTGTAGCTACCACCTTGTAATTTCGCGATAGAAAATTTGTTATTGTTTTAGCTTTGGCCGGTGACTCAACAATTATCAAATATTTCAAGCAATACCCTTATTCTCTATTTGGTTCGAGGATTGTAGCAAAAATAGCTATGTTCTATTTCCAGAAAAAACTTACATACAGAAGCTATATATATTTTTTCAGAAATACCCCAAAAACTACCCTTGTCCCACATGTAGGGGTAGTGCATTCGAATATCGATATTTCCGATGTTTTACAAAATTTCAGTTTCGGGCTGATTTTTGTTGAAAAATTTTGGTTGTGATGAGGTTGGAATTGGCGAAATTTTTGGAAATTTTTTAAGTTTAGAACCAAGATTACACCTCATCGCTATTGTATTTGGTAATATTCTTAGATTGAGATTAGAATACATATCTAAATATATATCTAATATTCGAACTTTTCAAAAATTTACCTTCCATATAGAATTTTGTATCGAAAATTTTCAGAAGCCCCATTTTTCGGAATTAAGGAAAATTATAAAAATATTGCAATATTGAATAATAAATATATGTATTTCTAATATTTGTAGATATTTTCAAGTTTCGCAAAGTTAGTTGATAAATTTAAGTTTTTCAGCCTGAAATATATATCTATATCAAATATGTAAGAGATGATTAAGAAATTCA
>DTUW01000111.1 GCA_012963895.1 Campylobacterales bacterium
ATGGACATATCGATATAGATAAACTATACCAAACTATCCAAAAAGAGTTTCCCTCTATCTCTCTCGCCACCCTCTACAAAAATATCAATTCATTTCTTGAAAAGGGTTTTATTAGAGAGATAGCAATACCAAACCATAAGAGCAAATATGAATTGGTTGAAAAATCACATGCCCACTTTATTTGCACTCGGTGCGGAAAGGTAGAAGATTTGGAGATAGATATAGAGAAATTGAAAAACTCTATTCAAGAGAGAAGAGAGAGAATTGAAGGGGTCTCTCTCTCATTTTATGGAATATGTTGTAATTAGACCTCTATTTTGGTCTTTGGTTGAGGACCAGCTTTGGAGAAATCGAACTCATCTCCACTATCTTGATACCTTTCGAAGTTCTTCACAAACATATTAGCCAACTTCTCAACTGTGTTGATATATGCTTGTTTGCTATCCCAAGTATTTACAGGTTTCAAGATTTTTGAATCTACCCCTTTGAGACTTTTTGGGATTTGAAAGTTGAAAATATCCATAGTCTCAAATTCAGCCTCTTTTATAGAACCATCTAAAATAGCATTGATACAGGCTCTGGTATCTTTGATACTCATTCTTCTACCAACCCCATAAGAGCCACCAGTCCAACCTGTATTTACCAGATAGACATCTACATCATGGGCTTCAATCTTCTCACCAAGCAACTTAGCATACTTAGTAGGGTGGAGCGGTAGGAATGCTTCTCCAAAACAGGCTGAAAATGTAGCAGTTGGCTCAGTAATTCCTCGCTCTGTTCCGGCAACTTTTGCAGTGTATCCACTTAAAAAGTAATACATCGCTTGTTCTTTGGTAAGTTTAGCCACAGGAGGTAAAACTCCAAAAGCATCAGCTGTTAGAAAGATGATATTTTTAGGGTGTCCCCCTCTTAGTGTCGGTTCATGATTATCGATATGGTATATAGGATAGGAAACCCTTGTATTTTCAGTTTTAGATTTATCGGCAAAATCTACATTACCATTTTCATCTATTACTACATTTTCTAATAAAGCCCCTCTTTTGATGGCATTGTATATATCTGGTTCAGATTCAGGGTCGAGGTTGATAACTTTTGCATAGCAACCCCCCTCAAAGTTGAAAACCCCTTCATCGTCCCAACCGTGTTCATCGTCTCCAATTAGTCTCCTATTTGGGTCGGTTGAAAGTGTAGTTTTTCCAGTTCCTGAAAGCCCAAAGAAGAGAGCTACATCTCCATCTTTTCCAATATTGGCGGAGCAGTGCATAGATAATTTATTTTCAAGCGGTAGCCAGTAGTTCATCATTGAAAAAATTCCCTTTTTCATCTCGCCACCATATTCAGTCCCACCAATAATAGCTATATTCTCTTCAATATTGAAAATTACAAATACATCAGAATTTAGCCCGTGTTCTTTCCATTTGTGGTTGTATATGCTACATGCATTATATACCGTGAAATCGGGAGAGAAATTTTTTAGTTCCTCATCGGTTGGACGAATAAACATATTTTTAACAAAGTGAGATTGCCAAGCCTTTTCAGAAATAAATCTAATGGAGCGACGACTATTTTTACTAGCTCCTACAAATACATCAGTTACATATAAATCTTTATTCGATAGCTGACTTTTTACTGCTAAAAATAGCTCATCGAAAATCTCTTTACTAATCGACTTATTCACTTCACCCCAAGCGATATTATCTTGTGATGGAGATTGTCTAACAAAATATTTATCCTTAGGACTTCTACCGGTAAAAATACCGGTATCAACAGCGGTAGCCCCAAGGGTTGTCATTTTCACCTCTCCATCATTCAACTCCCGGGCTATGAGTTCATCATAACTAAGGTTGTGATAGATATTGCGGATATTTACCAATCCCTGTTTTTCTAATTCTCGTTTGGATACCATTCAATTTCCTTGTTTTGGATTAGAAAAATTATAGTATTTTTAGTGGTAAATATCTATTTTCTCCCCGTGCTTCCAAAGCCCTTATCACCCCGTTGGGTCTCTGAAAGCTCTTCAACTTCAACTATATCTACTATCTCAACTCGATTGACAACCGCCTGGGCTATTCTATCGCCTTTACTAATTTGGAAATCACTTTTTCCGTGGTTGATAAGAAGAACTTTTATTTCACCTCGATAATCGCTATCAACAGTTCCCGGGCTATTTAGAACAGTAATCGAGTGTTTCAAAGCCAATCCGCTTCGAGGTCTAATCTGCAACTCATATCCATGAGGAAGCTCCACAGCCAATCCCGTTCCAACTAATCGAGTTTCGCCACTCGGAATAGAGACATTTTCAACCGCCCTCAAATCGAAACCAACTGCCCCGCTTGTCTGATATTTTGGAATTTCTACATCTGGATACAGTTTTTTTATCCTAATCTCCAAACTCTATCCCTTTATACTCTATTTTCAATATCTCAAACTCCTTTACCCCTCCCGGTAAATTTGCTTCAACCTCATCGCCTTCACTTTTACCCAATAGACTTTGGGCTAATGGAGAGTGATAGGAGATGATATTTTTCTCAGGTCGAGCCTCATAGCTACCGGCGATAGTATAGGTCATCTCTTCATCAGTATCTATATCTACAATGGTAACGGTGCTACCAAAAACAACATGAGAGTGGTCTAATTGAGAGGGGTCGATAATCCGAGAGTTGGCGAGGAGTTGGGATAATTTGTCAAGTTTGCTATCAATAATTTGGAGTTTCTCACGAGCAGCATGATATTCTGCATTCTCCTTCAAATCTCCATGTTCTCGTGCAGTTTGAAGTTCTTGAATGGTCTTAGGTCGTTCAACCTCTTTTAAATATTTTATTTCCTCTGTAAGTTTTTCATATCCATACTGAGTTAGTAACTCTTTGTCCATCTCTATCCTTTGAGCAAATTTGGAAACCTTACTATACCTAATTACTATTTCCAAATTGCTCCATTTCAGATTTCGCTATGTTCAGATTTCGCTATCTCCAATTCTCTTAGGACATCTTGGACAACATCTATATCAGAAGAAATATCTAACCATTTGAAGGTCTCTCCACTCTGCTTTATCCCTTTTACAATATCTCCCCCTTTTCTATTTTTCAAGTCGAGGGAGGCAATATCAAACCCGTTCATAGTCTTTGCAAACTCTTGAAGCCTTTCAATACTTTCGCTATTTTCGGATTTGGTATATAGATAGCAGTAACTTTGCAATCCTGTTCTACCAACTCGACCCCTAAGCTGGTGGAGGGTTGCCAATCCGAGCCGTTCAGCTCCAACTATTACAATAGTGGTTAATCGAGGTAGGGATATACCAACTTCTACAACTGTGGTAGCCAGTAGTATATTTCCATTTTCCCGAAACTCTTTCAATATCTTCTCTTTATCTCTATCTTTTCCGTGTGTGATATAGACCCCTTCAAAGTTATTTTTCCAAAACTCTTCACTCTCTTCAAGGGATTTATAATTTATCTTTTCCGATTCCTGAACGAGGGGATATATTATGGCTATCTGGTGGTTTTTAGAAATTTCCTCCCTAATCTTCTCCATCAACTTTGGAAAGTCTTTCGAAAATAGTATTTCAGTCTGAATATTTTTCTGAAAAGGAATTTCTTCTATCAGGGAGGTTTTGATAAAAGCTCCATTTATCATCGCTTGGGTTCTAGGAATAGGAGTGGCTGAAAATTGGAGATAGTGGGGTCTCTTCTCTCCTTGTGAAACTAGCTCCTCCAACTTTTTTCTATGTATAGTTCCAAATCGATGTTGTTCATCGACTATCACTAGGGGGGCTGTCGGAAGTTCTCTATATAGAACTGCATGAGTTCCTATAAGTAGATGGAAATTTTCCAAATCGACCCGTTTAGATGTTCTCGATGTGAGAAGTTCTATTTTGAAATATGGAGGTAGAAACTTGTTGGCCTCTTCGTAGAGCTGTTCGGCTAATATAGAGGTTGGAGCCATGAGGATAGATTTATGAGGATATGCCATCACAATAGAGGCAAGAATTACCATAGTTTTTCCTGAGCCTACATCTCCAACCACTATCCGCCTTGTGGCTGTATTACTCTGGAAATCTTTTCGAATCTCTTGGATAGCTTGTAGTTGGTCGTTGGTAAGTTGAAAAGGGAGCGAGGCTATCCACTCATCGGGACTATTTTCCAACCTCTCTATTGGTGGATATTCTCTAATGTTCGAACGGGTATTTTTGATATAGTAAAAGGCTTCTACAAATTTCAGAGCATATAGGATATTAGGTGGAAATTTTCCATTTTTCTCGAAGTATGCCACCACCTCATCAGTCGGGTATCTATGGAGTTCTAAAATGGCATGAATAATCCTATATGGAATTCCAAACTTTTTCATATTCTCATATGTGAGATGTGTTTCAACCATCTCCTTAATCTTTTGGTCCTTGTATATAGGAACTATTTCGTTTGATGGTTTAGTTGTAACTGGATTTACTATCTGTAATCCATAATCGTTCCTTTCCACCTTGCCCCTGATATATAGTTGGTTTCCGGGTCTAAATATTTTGGTGTGATACTTTTTGTAGTTGAAAACGACCCCCCTTAAAAATCCGCCCGATGTTAGGACTTTGAACATAATAGATAGCAGTTTTCCAAAAACCTGACTATTGACCACCTGAACATGGAGGGTATTTATTCGTCCCTCCTCTGGATATTTCAATAGTATGGAGTGTTGAAATCCCTTAGGGGCTTCTATTATCAATTTGTAGAAGGGGATTTTTTTCTCAGCCATAAAATAATATCTTCTCCTATTTGGAGGTGGTGGATAATCTGGAATTGGATATTGAGATTGTGGATAGTCGATGAGGTGGAGAGGGTAGGAGAGATAATTACCATTACCCAATCTATATACTCCAAGATAGCTTGGAGTAAGTTGTATCCTCCTTCAACCATAATAAATCGATAGTTTTCTATCTTCTCCAAAGAGCTATCTATATACACATTTCTATCTGGAACTGAAAAGAGGGGAATAGTTTTATCAAACTCTCTATATCTGGAATATATCAGAATATCTGGGGCTGAACCTCCAACCAATCTACTATCCAAAGTAGGTCTATCGGTTCGAACTGTTTCGCCTCCAATCACCATCAAATCTATCCTATCACGGATAGAGTGGATATATTTTCTGCTTTCAAGAGATGAGATGGTCCCACCATCTATCGAGCCGTCCAATCTTTGAGCATATTTGAAAAAGATAAATCGCCCTTTACTCCATTTCTCAAACGGCTCTACTAAATATTTTGCCTTTGGAGAGTTCAATATATCCACCTCAATTCCAGAACTTTGGAGATATTGAACTCCACCCGATGCAGTAGGATTTGTATCGAGTGTTCCAACAACAACTCTTTTTATACTGAGATTACGAATTAGGAGAGAACATGGAGGGGTTTTTCCAAAGTGATTACAAGGTTCAAGGGTTGTATATAGGGTGAAATCTTTGAAGATACCTTTATGGTTTTCATATAGAAAATTGTGTATATCTTGACTATCGGAGAGATTCAAAATCTCTCTATCTTTGGTGAGTTTCCAAAATGCATTTTGGAATAGGAGGACTTCTGAATGGGGACTTCCCGCTCTCTGATGAGCGGAGATGGAAACAATTTTTCCACTTCTATCTAGGAGGAGACCGCCAACCGGCGGATTTGGGTAGGTCAGCCCCCAATATTTCCAAGCTTCATTTACAGCTAAATCTATATAGAAACTATCTAACAAACCTATTTATAGTCTGGCTTCATACCGTCTCATCATATAGAGCCGTTTTAGAATCTTCTTACGAGCATTTATCTTTCTCTTTTTTCTTTTTTCAGTAGGAGGCTCGTAAAATCTTCTTGAACGGGCTTCTGTAACGATGAGGTTTCTATCTACCTGCTTTTTAAATCTACGATAAGCAGACTCAAAATTCTCATCTTTCTTTACAACAATTCCTGGCACTTTTCTTACCCACTTTCTTTCTAAAATTTTCTTGAAATTGTATAAAAAAAGATTGGATTTAGCAAATTACTCCCCATTTACCAACTTATCTAAAAGTTCCTTGACTGATACCAATTTCTCTATTC
>DTUW01000112.1 GCA_012963895.1 Campylobacterales bacterium
CAAAAGTTTTCTATCGATTTCGATATTTCCTCTCCGAAGCCGTCTATCTCTCTATATTCCTCGTATCTCTTTTTATAAAAATCTTTTCCAAACTCTTTCGCGAGGGCTTTTGCTCCAACCTCCCCAACCCCTTCAATTCCTAAGGAGAGAATAAATCTCCATAGCTCTCTATTTCCGATAGCTGAATGGATACTCTCTACTATCTTTTCACTACTTTTCTTTTGGAAACCTTCAAGTTGTGCGATTTCTTCAACTTTGAGATTGAAAAGCCCTTCAATGTCTTTGATGAGGTTGTGCTGATACAGCTTTTCGATAGTCTTTGTTCCTACTCCTTTTATATCCATAGATTTGAGAAAGTATTCAATGGAGTGGATAGCTATCGCTTCACAACTCAAATTTTGACATTTCAAGATAGCTCCATCTTGAAAGAGTTTGGAACTACACACAGGACAAAAGTTTGGAGGCTGAACCACCTCATCGCCCCCCGATGCTGATACAATTTTTGGAATTACATCTCCACGACGAACGATAGTAACCAGAGAACCTATTCTAATTCCCAGTCTCTCAACCTCTCCAATATTGTGGAGGGTAACTCTTCTAACTATTACCCCTCCAACCTCTACTGGTTCAATTTCAGCCACAGGGGTAACTGCTCCTGTTCTACCAACCTGCCAAACAACCTGTTTGAGGGTGGAGAGTTTCTCCACTGCTGGAAACTTGAAGGCGATAGCCCATTTTGGATATTTCCCCCTATATCCCAATTTCTCTTGGAGAGGAATAGAGTCTATTTTGATTACAACCCCATCTAATTCTATTGGGTAGCTATCTCTATTCTCCAAAATGGAGTTATAGAAATTTACAATATCGCTAAGTGATGAGGTGGTGCAGTTCTCAACTCTTCTAAATCCGAGAGAGTAGATATATTCCATAGTTTCAGATAGAGAATTGAAAGAGAGCGAATTTTTTCCTATGCCGTGAGGAATAAAGGTAAGTCGTCGATTAGCAGTAACCTTTGGGTCAAGTTGTCGCAAACTACCAGAAGCCATATTACGAGGATTGGAAAATTTTTCATCTTCTGCTAACTCTGAATTCAGAGCCTCAAACTCCTTTTTCAAAATTACAACTTCACCCCTTATCTCTATTTCACTTTTTTCCTCAATTTTCAAAGGGATAGATGGAATTGTTTTGGCATTGGATATTACATCTTCACCAACTTCACCATCTCCACGAGTGATAGCTTGAACTAGGTAGCCGTTTCTATATATGAGATTTAAACTCGCTCCATCTAATTTAGGCTCACAATAGAATTTGGTCTCTCCTATCTTCTCAATCCATTCAGAGAGTTGAGAGACCTCAAAAACATTCTCCAAACTAAACATGGGGGTTAAATGGGAACTTTTCTGGAACTTTTCAGATGGAGCTTCTCCAACTCTTTGGGTTGGGGATTCTGGTAGTATTTTGTCTGGATTCTCTTTTTCGAACTCCTCTACCTGTTTGTAGAGCCTATCATACTCACTATCAGGAATAGAAGGTCTATCTAAAACATAGTATTCATAGGAGTATCGATTTAGCTTTTTGACTAACTCTATATACTCTTTTTCACTCATCAATATATTATCCCTTCTTCTCTTAATGCTTTTCGAATCTTTTTTATACTCTCTTGCTTATTGTAACACCAATCAGGAGCTAGTAGTGTATCGTTTTCAATCCCTGCTGTAACTCTTTGGATTGAGATATTAGAAGGTAGATTTTTGAGAGAGGTAACGAGATTGGAAATATACTCCTCTTCTGAAATTGGAGAGAATTCACCTCGACGATAGCTATTCGCCAATGCTGTTTTATCAACCACATAGAGAGGGTGGATTTTGAGGGAATCGACTCCCCACTCAACCGCCTTTTGAAAAGTTGTCTGCATCATCTCACTATCTTCATCAGGGAGACCATATATTAGATGACCACACACATTTAGACCAAACTCCTTAGTTTTTCTTATCCACTCTTCTACATTTTCGGAACTATGTCCGCGATTTATTTTCTGTAAAGTGGAATTAAAGACCGATTGAATTCCATACTCAACCCAGATTTCATATTCCTTAGAGAGTTCTTGGAGATATTGGAGGGTTTCGATGGTAATAGAATCTGTTCGGGTTCCAATACTCAACCCTACAACCCCATCAAACGATAGAGCTTTGGAGTAGAGGACTTTAAGGGTTTCCAGAGGAGCATAGGTATTGGTAAAGGCTTGAAAATAGACAATAAATTTTTCTGCTCCGTATCTCTCTTTTACTTTTTTGGAAAGCGAAAGAAATTGAGTTTCCAATTCGTGAAGTTGTCTATCAAGTAAAGGATTACTTTTCGATTGGAGATTTAGAGTAAATCCCTTTATCTTCTCAACTCTATTGAGAACTGGATTGAATGACTCATTTTCGCAGAATGTGCAACCTCCACGAGCAACCGAACCATCTATATTGGGACATGTGAAACCAGATAGGGCGATGGGAACTTTATACACCTTCTCTCCAAACTTTCTTTTTAAATATCTTCCGAAAGTTAGAAGCTCTCTCATCTCTCTATTTCCTATCTATACCGATGAGGTGGCGAATATCTTCTATTCCATCTCTCTCCATAAATTTCAAAATACCTAAATTTATCTTTTTCGGTAAAGATGGACCTTTGAAGATTAGAGATGAAAATATTTGGATAAGAGAAGCCCCCGCCCTAAGTCTTCTATATGCCTCCTCTGGTGAATCTATCCCTCCAACAGAGATTAGAATAGTTTTTCCAAATAGCTCTTTTGCTATCGCCTCGAATAGTCTAAAACTCTTTTCCTTCAACACCGAACCACTCAATCCACCTCCAAAAGGTTGAGGAGATGATACTAATGAGTAATCGGTTGTAGTGTTGGTAGCAATTATCCCACTCGCTCCACTTTCAACAGCAAATTTAGAGAGTTGGATAGCTACCTCATCGCTCATATCAGGAGCTATCTTCAATAGGATAGGTTTATCTGTCTTCTCTTTCGCTTTTGTAAAGAGTTCTGAAATAAACTTTTCATTTTGTAGGTCTCGTAGATTTGGAGTATTAGGGGAGGAGATATTTATCACTAAATAGGAAGCATATTTTTCAAACTTCTCAATCAGAGTTAGATAGTCATCTATCGCTCTATCTTCTGGGGTTGCCTTATTCTTTCCGATATTGATACCAACAGGAATTGGAAAAGGGTAGATTTTGGAAATTCTTTCAGCTACAACCTCCATACCATCATTATTAAATCCCATCGCATTTTGGAGGCTCTCCTCTTTTATATGTCTGTATAGTCGGGGTTTAGGATTGCCTTTCTGAGGTTTAGGTGTGATAGTTCCAATTTCACTATATCCAAAACCGAGAGATTGAACTCCGCTAACCATAGTCCCATTTTTATCAAACCCAGCACCAATACCAACTGGATTGTAAAAAGTAACTCCAAAGAGGTTCTGCTCCAACCTCTTATCTCTAACTTCATAGCATCTATTCCATAGAGAATTTAGAAGAGGAGTATTGGTAATACCATTTAGGAATATTTCTCCTAAGTGGTGGGCAGTCTCGGGTGGTAGCTGAAAAATAAGATTTCTAAAATATCGATACACTCTAATATCTCCTGCTATATATATGGGCAGGATTGTATCAAATAGAAGCTAATCCCTACTCTCTGAAATTAGTATCTTTTCGAACTCTCTAAGTCTTTTGACAACTGAAATAAATTTAGTGATGTCTGTCCATCTATCAATCCAGTAGGAGAAGCCATCATTTACTTTCCCAAAGGCATTGGCTGTTTGGGTAATCACTCCGAGAGTTATCAATCCACTAAATAGAGATGGAGCAGTTAGGAGGTATGGGAGTATTATCATAATTTGCTGATATAGCTCTTTCCAGAGTAGAAAATAGGAGTAGTGGTTGAATAGTCGGATATAGTTCAATTTCAAACCCAGAAATAGCTCAAAGAGGGTTTCAGCTTTTGCAAAATTTTTATCATCTTCTGAATATACCAACTCTTTTCGATAACTGGCTTCCAATCTCTGGTTGTGATATTCAATATTTGGGAGTTTTATACCTACAAAATAGGAAATCACCATTCCACCAACGGAGGTAATAAATGCGAGATATACCAAAGAACCTTCTATATTTGGGAAAAAAGGGATAGATATTTTCCCTGAAAGTTCCCACAAGATAGGGATAAAAGCCATAAGAGTTAGCAAAGCTCGAACTAGTCCCAATCCCAAATTTTCAAGATATTTAGCAAATTGGTAGGTATCTTCTTGAATTCTCTGAGATGCCCCTTCGATGGATTTTGGGGTCTTCTCCCATAGAGGCAGGTAGTAGCTTGTAATTGCTTCTCTCCATCTAAATGCATAGTGTTGAGTGAAATAGTAGGAGAAGATAGCGATAAAGATATATGGAATTGCTATGAAAGTAAATTCAGTAAGAGAATTCCAATAGGCATCTATATTTTCTGCTTTTTGGAGAATGTCATAGAACTCTCCATACCAGCTATTCAGTTTTACTGTTAGTTCAACTTGTATATATATAGAACTTATCAGGAGGAGAAGCCCTCCCCAAGCCCATAATCTATACTTTTTTGATAGAAAGAACGATTTTATCATTATCTCTATTTTCAGAGGATTTTAGAAGCTCTTCATATTTCTCATACTGGACTATCTGCAACTTGAAGAATTCGATAAATAAGACAATAAGCCCGAAAAAGAAGAGAACCAAGAAAGTGGCAAAGAATGCCACGAAAAAGGAGCTATTTACAATAGTAAAACTGAATATGAAGAATGAGCCAAATGTCAAAATAGCCCAAGCTATTCCAGAAAAGAAGTGGAGAAATCTCTTTATCTTCTCTAATCTCATATACTAATGGTCTTCACTAATATGGACTGCACCCGCCAAATATACATAAGTAAGAATCATAATGATAAATGCTTGAAGGAATGCGGAAAATGTCAAAAGTGCAAAAGCTGGTAATGGAGCAAACCAAGGGGCTAACATCAATACAACAGCAAGGAAAAGGTCATCACCCTTAATATTTCCAAAGAGCCGGAATGAGAGAGATACTATTCTACTGATATGGGAGATGATTTCAATTGGAAACATCAACCAAGAGAGCCACCAAACTGGACCCGAAAAGTGTGAGAAGTATTTCAAAAACCCATTTCGTCGGATACCCTCATAGTTGTAATAGACAAAAATAGCAATCGCAAGAGCAAGAGTAAAATTCAGATTGCTTGAAGGAGATTCGAAACCTGGAATAATACCGATGAGGTTGGCGATTACTACAAAAAGTCCAAGAGTAGCAATCAGTGGCAGATATACTTTTGCATCTTCTTTACCGATGGTATCTTTTCCCATTGAGAGGACACCACTCAAATAGACCTCCATCAAATTCTGCAATCCAGTTGGAACCAACCTCATCGACTTGACTGCTCTATTTGCTACGAATATCACAATTCCAGCAGTTAGCAACATGTGAGAAAGAAATATCCAAGAGTGATTATGGGAAATCACACCAAAGAAAGTAAAAATATTATCCATTACTTATATATCCTTTTGGAGAAATTTTGAGATGTCAAAGATTATACCAAATTGAAGAAGTTGGGAGAGACGGAGGGAATTTCCCTCCGAAGAAAAAAAAGAGGGGGAATTAGATTTCGTCGAAAGGAGAAGCAACTACCTCTTTTCGAGAAACAACATAAGGGACTAATGCCACTTGTCTAGCTCGTTTGATAGCTTCGGCTACCATGTCCTGATGCTTTTTGCAGTTTCCAGTAAGTCGTCGAGGCATAATCTTATATCTCTCAGAAAGAGAGTATTTGTAAGATTTAATATCTTTGTAATCGATAAACTCTACTTTTGCCTCACAATATTTACAATGTCGTTTTTTGAATTTTCTTTTTTCAGCCATAAACTAATCCTTTTCCTTTCCTAAAATGGAACTTGGTCTTCATTGATATCTATTTCAGGGATAGAATCACCTCCTCCCTGATTTTGGTTAGGTTGTGGTTTCT
>DTUW01000113.1 GCA_012963895.1 Campylobacterales bacterium
AAATCCACATTTCCAAAAGAAAATCTAACTTTATCCCCGACCTCCAAATTTCCAGCGGTAATAAATCCTCCATCATCAAGAGCCATTAGGATATCTCTACCTAATAACATACCTTGCTCTCCAATTTTGACCAGCGGAAACTCTATCGCTGAAATTGGAAAGAGGTCGGCTATCTTCTCTCCTAAATATTTGCGATATAGGTCTTTTACATTCATGTTGTCTATTTCATATAGGATATTCTTATTTGCCTTAGTGACAGTCATCACTTTTCCAATAGGTTGCCAATTGAGTTGGTAATCCGTAAAGACTTGCAAAACTTCGCTATTGATAGATGCTACAACCACCCCCCTATCATAGATACCGTTATGGTCAAATACAAAGGTTTTTTTCATATCTCCATAATCCCCAGCCATTCCACCAGCAATTACAATATTTGAATTTACCGATGCTATCCCTTGAACCAAATCATCTCCATTGGTTCTAAGACCTTCACCGAATAGGATTAATATCTTTGTCAAATCGGTAGCCATAGTTTTAGCTACCTTTATGCCGGTTTGATAGTCATTTCTTTCTATAAAGTGGGATATATTCACTCTACTGTTTTCAAATATGGATATAGATATAACGATACTTTTTACAGAATATTTACCTTGAAATATTTCACCTGCGGTAGTAGTTCCAATAAAGTGGAAATTTTGAGATGTGAGAATCTCATATATTTCAATAACCTCTGATTCAGAGTAGTAACCAGTCCAAACCTGAATCAGAGTGTTAGAGAGGGAAAGAGGAGGAAACCTATATTCACGAAGCTCATTTATAGTCTTAAATTGCTTGTTAATAACCTGCATATCTTTATATGACTACAATGATGTCGCCTTCTTAATTATCTTCTCATATGTTTCAATAATATCTCCCTCTTTTATGTAATCTGCATCTTTGAGTAGTATTCCGCACTCATACCCTTTTTTAACTTCATTGACCTCATCTTTAAATCTCTTCAAACTATGAACAGTTGTATCCCCGAGAATAATTCCATCTCTAATAACCCTTGCATTGATACCTTTTTCTACAACTCCATCAATGACGAGACAACCAGCTACCAGACCATCTTTAACTTTAAAGAGTTGCTTAATTTCAGCCTGTCCTGTATTTCTCTCCTCTTCAATAGGTTTCATCATTCCAGTAAGGATATTGGTAACATCATCGATAATTTCATAGATGACTGAATAGGTTTTTAGTTTCACCCCTTTTTGGTCAGCGAGAGTTTTAACTGAACCAGTAGGACGGACATTAAAGCCGATAATCATCACATTATCACTATCACCCGCAAGGATTACATCGTTTTCAGTAATCCCTCCTACTCCTTCTGAAATAATGGAAACCTTCACCTCATCATTTTTCAAAGCTTCAAGGGAGGATTTTATAGCTTCAAGAGTTCCATGAACATCAGTTTTTAGAATTATTTTCAAAGTATTGATTTTCCCTTCTGCAATCATAGAAGAGAGTTCGTCAATAGAGGTTTTAGTTGTTTTGGAGAGTGCCAATTGTCTCTCATACTCTTCTATCTTATTAGCAAACTCTTTCGCCCTCTTCTCGTTGTTCGTAGCTACCACTATTTCTCCGGCTCTCGGAACTCCATTTAGTCCAACGATAACACCAGTTTCACCAGGGGCGATAGATTTGATATTTTTCTTATTGAAATCTAAGAGACTTCGCACCCTACCATAATGTTTCCCTACTACTACACTATCTCCAATTTTTAGAGTTCCATTTTGAACTATCACAGTTGCTACTGCTCCTCTCCCCTTCTCTAAGGAGCTTTCGATTACAACAGCTTTTGCTTTTCTATTTGGATTGGCTCTAAGTTCCAATATTTCAGCTTGAACTAATATGGTCTCTAATAGTTCGTCTATCCCCATTCCTGTCTTTGCAGAGATAGGAATAAATTCAGTCTCCCCTCCCCACTCAGCAGGAATTAGCCCCAGTTCGGAAATCTGATTTTTCACCATATCAGGATTTGCATCGGCTTTATCCATTTTGTTTATTGCTACAATGATAGGAACTCCTGCATCTTGGGCATGTTTTATTGCCTCTTTGGTTTGGGGTTTTACTCCATCATCTCCCGCCACTACAATAATTGCAATGTCAGTTACTTTTGCCCCTCTCTTTCTCATCTCTGAAAATGCAGAGTGTCCCGGAGTGTCGATAAAGGTAATCTTTTTACTATTGTGTTCAACTGTGTAAGCTCCAATATGTTGGGTAATACCCCCGGCCTCTCGCTCGGCTATTTTGGTGCTTCTGATTTTGTCTAATAGTGAAGTTTTTCCGTGGTCAACATGTCCCATGATGGTGATAATAGGGGCTCGTTCTACCAAATCCTCTTCGCTATCTTCTACCTCCTCATACTCTCTAACATAGTCAAACTCTTTGGTAACATCTACAATCTCAACATCTATTTCAAACTCTTCTGCGAGAATTTCGATAGTTTCTCCATCTAAGAAGTGATTTTTAGTTACCGCTATCCCCAAATCGAAAAGCGATTTTATTACATCCGCAACAGGTCGTTTTATCTTTTCTGCAAACTCATAGACTCTAATAGTTTCTGGAATTTCTATACTCTCTACCACCTTATCATCAACTTTTTTACTCTTTTTCTTTTTCTTTTTGGAACTTTTAGCCAATTCAACAGGGCGAGATTTAGTAGCTTTTTTCTGTTGATTACCACCCTTTTTCTTTTTACCCTTTTGGTTAGCTACATCTACATCAATCTCTTTTTTCTCTTCATCTTCTAATAATATTTGGTCGCGATAGTCTAGTAGAACTATTTCGTTTTTCTCTTCATATACACTTTGTCCATCTCCTAGGTCGCGATTGAAAATATCTAACTCTGCTTCAACTCTCTTTTTCCTAGACTGTTGTTGGATACTCTTTTTAGAAGATTTCTTAGAGGATATTTCTTCTTGAACCTCTTTGGAGAGTTTCCCATATCCTACATCTTTTTTAGGATCGACTTCTATTTTTGGAGGTCTTTTTTTCTTGATGATTTTTAAACCTCTCGGTTTTACAACAGCAGTTTTATCAGCTCGTTTCTCTTCTCCCCTCTCTTTACCATCTCTGTTTTCTTTGTTCTCTTTACGACTGTAACCCTTGTGATTGGCTTTATAGTTTTTTCTAACTCGTCTTTTTTCAGCTTTTTCACCGTTGGATTTTGTAGTTGCAGAAGATTTTTTAGCAGTCGTTCGTTTAGATGGCGAAGATTTGCGGACTGCTTCAAAAATCCTTTCTGCATCTTGTGGGGAAACTTTATCGGTATATTTGGATACATTGATACCCAACTCTTGGGCTTTTGCAATTACATCTTTCGATTTCTTCCCAGCTTCTCTTGCTATTTCACTGATTTTTATTTGCTCTGACATTAGCTCATAGTCTCCTCTACTAATTTGAGTAAATCCTCTCTTTGAAATTTCGCTTTTGGACAGATTTTCATTATTTTCCTCATTATCTTTTTATCCTCTAAACAATTATGACATATATAGAAGCTTCTACCACTATTTTGACGAAAAGGGCGAACCTCCCCATCAATACATTGCAATCTTATAAGGGAGTGCTGTTCTATTCTGCCTCTACAATTTATACACATTCGGATAGGTTGGCTCATTTCACCTTTTCGAGATATTCTCCCTCGACTGTATGGACTTTTATTCTATCCCCCTCTAAGACATGAAATGGGACTTGAATAACTGCTCCTGAATTTAGGGTAGCCGGTTTTTTACCCCCTTGGGAATCTCCTTTGAAGTTTGGTGGAGTTTCAACTACTTCCAATTCCACAACCTCATCGACATCAACAGAGATAGGATTACCATTATGGAATACCATTCGGACATTCATTCCATCTATTATCCATTTTTTGGATTCTCCCACCTGTTCGTGGGTAAGTCCTATCTGCTCATATGTATTAGTATCCATAAATTGCATAAATTCACCATCATCGTAGAGATACTGCATAGTTTTATATTCCAAGTTCGGCTCTTGACATTTATCCCCTGCATGGAATGTCTTTTCAATAACCTTACCATTTATTAGACTTTTTATTTTAGTTCTAACAAATGCTGAACCCTTTCCGGGTTTGACATGTTGATATTCAACTATTCTGTAAGGGATACCATCTATCTCTATTTTCAATCCCTTTCTCAAATCACCCATTCCATAAGTTAATGCCATAAAACTCCCTGTATTGTTTTTGAAAATTATATCATCTATAAAGTAGAGCTTTTGGAGTGGTTCGATGAGGTGATAGAGAGATAAAAATCTTGTTATAATTTTTCAAACTTAGCCCAAATATCGGAGTTGTCAAATGAAACATATTTCAAGTGTCGGAACTACAAAACGGTTTATCACCTTTCTTTTTCTCTTTGTCTCTCTTCTAATTGTGGGATTTATTATAGATTCAGTCCTATATATTGAAAAGGTTTTAGAAGAGAGTCCAATATTAGCATATAGCTATATCGCTCTCTTTGGAGTTGTTAGTTATCTAATAGTTTCGTATATATTTAGAGAAATAGCAAAGTTTTTAGAAATTTCCAAAGTTGAGAAGCTTCAACAGGAGATAGAGGCTCTGAAAAAGTTGCCAACCAATGAAGTTTTGAAAGTGGCAAATATCTTAGTAACCAAATACAGCTCCTCTCCAATACCAGAAGTTAGAGAAGGGATTGAGAAGTTGAGAGGTGAAATATCCAATATCTCTAATGAGAATATCCTTTCTGCTATCTCTCAATATGTTTTATCTCCAATTGATAGAGAAGTTGAAAAAGTAATTTTCAAATATGCAAAAGAGACTGGAATGATGACCGCAATATCTCCATTTCCTCTATTAGATGGTCTATTCATTATTTGGCGAAATATCAGAATGGTAAATGAGATAACCCAACTATATGGATTTAGAGCTGGGCTATTTGGTAATTTGCTACTTTTGAGAAGAGTTGGAGAGCAGTTGGTATTTATTGGAGTTACCGAAATAGTTAGCGAGGGGACAGGGCTATTAGCCGGTCAAACTCTTACATCTAAATTGTCAAAGTCTCTCGCTGAGGGTATGGGAAATGCTCTCTTTACTCTACGAGTTGGTATAGCTACTATTGAAGTTACAAGACCAATTAGAGAAGAGGGAAATATCTCTATCGTTAAAAGATTTCTATCAAGCTTCAATCCTTTTAAAAAATAGGATTAGATTTGGATTTGGAATTTAGAGATAGGTTGGATAGAGTTATCCAATCTATTGAGAAGGCGAGAATGGGGGTAAGCCTCCACCATATTGTAAAAATAGTAGCAGTTAGCAAATATACCGATAGCCACACTATCCAGAAACTCTATGAAGTTGGGCAACGAGCCTTTGGAGAGAGTAAGGTTCAAGATTTTGAAAAGAAATATAGTGAATTGGAAAACCTACCGATAGAGTGGCATTTTATTGGACGACTGCAAAAGAATAAGGTGAATAAACTTATCTCCCTCCGCCCCTCTCTCCTCCAAAGTTTAGATTCTATTGAACTTGCTAAATATCTCAACGAACGACTTGAACAAAGAGGCGAAAAGCTAAATGCACTTTTACAGATAAATAGTAGTCGAGAACCTCAAAAGGCAGGGGTAGCTCCTGAACAGGCTATTGATGTATATCAAGAAATTCTGGAACGATTTCCCAATATTAGATTGAAAGGGGTAATGGCTATTGGAAAACATAGCCCCGTAGTCGATGAGGTGCGACAATCATTTAGAGAGGTATATCAAATATATGAGAAGCTCCAAAAAGATGGAGCCTCAATCTGTTCTATGGGAATGAGTGGAGATTTTGAGATAGCCATCTCTGAGGGAAGTAATATGGTTAGATTAGGGAGTATCCTAATTAGATGAATCCATCAACTTTTTAGCATTTTCTAGGAATGTTTTGTAATTATCCATAAAGTGGCTTGTAAGTGTTGTAACTGTATCTCCGAAGTCTTGGAGTTGGTTTGGTAGCTCTTGGGATATTTT
>DTUW01000114.1:0-18803 GCA_012963895.1 Campylobacterales bacterium
CGGTATGGATATGGGTATGTGGATAAAAATTTCAACTTTCAAGTTGATGAAGGGGAAAAGAAGGTCTATTTCGAATTTAGCGATTATTCCACAAACTACATTTTTTATGAAAACTACACCAAATAGGATTGGACAATGGATAAAGAAGAGCAAGAAATCTTAGAATTGAAACACAGAATCTTTTTAGTAGATTCAAATGCCCAAAGAGCAAACAAATTGAAATATATATTAGACGGTCTCTATATTACAGATGTAATAAAAAGTATAGAAGATGTAATATATCGTTTAAACAATGGGGATATACCTGATATTCTAATTTCCAGGTCTCTATTTGAGACTGCCGAAAGCTACCTAACAACTCCATCAAATTTGCAAGGCTTGGACTTATGTAAATATATCAGTAACCACAGCAATCAAGAGATAAAAATAGTTCCTACTATTATCCTTATGAGTCAAGATGATGTAAAATTGAAAGCTCAACTATTTGAGGCTGGGGCTTCTGATGTTTTAGATAGTGATTTTGAAGTATTAGACCTTTTCGCGAGAATTGATGCCCATATTCGACAACTTCAAGATAGAAAAAATTTAGTCTCTTCTCTCCAAGAGCTTTTAGATGAACATAAGGAGAGAAATAAAAGACATGTAGATATTCGGGCGAAAATACTTGCAAAACATAAAGAGACTGTTTTAGTTTTTGAAAAGAGAATCATCAAACTGAGAGAAGAAATATCTCAAAAAAATCAAGAGATGGAAAAAGCAAAGCTATATATCAGAGAACTGGAAAAAGAAAATCAGAGACTCCTCAATCAGCTTCAAGAATTGAGAAAAATGGGTAGCAAGATAACTAACACCACAACTAAAGAAAAAAACATATTAGATTCTATATCTAAACATGAGGAAAATGAAATCCAACATCTTTTAGAACACCTCAAAAAAGAGCATGGATTAGAAGAGGAGTTAATAAAAAAAATAACTCAATCGGCTCTGAATAATGAATTCAACTTTAAAAGAATTGACAATTTCTATTTCATTCACAATTTTGCAAGTGTTGTAAAAAAACATGTCCATGTAGAGTTAGAGTATATGGCTAACCATGTTGCTAAAGAGGACTATAATGAGCTTTGTAAAAAGTACATAGACCATCTATCGGAAGCAATCCTAAAACAATATAAACACAAATTTCTCTTTTTCTTTTCAAAAGCCCTTTTAGAAGCTATCGGGGACAAAGACTCAAATGCTACTAAATTTCTCAAATTCTACGATGGTAGGATAGAGATAACTTCTGATGGTAAAAGGTTTCAAAAACCTATCATCGAGGGGGAAGATGGAGAAAATGATTGGAACATGATATCTATGTTACAAGCCATCAACCAAAGAACAGTGGGATATAAAAATCTTTTAGGAATTCAGTCAGAGATGACAAAGATACAGAAAAACTTACAAAATTTGGAACAGGAATTCAAAAATCTTGTTTTAGATGAAAATAGTATATCTTTGGAAACTCTCGAAAATGAAAATATTGAGAAACAATTCGATATGTTTGAAGACTACCTCATAAACGAAAGAAACCAAATCAACTCACAAAAAGATAATTTTAGGATTAAACAGATAGTTGAAAAGAGAAAG
The DNA here is from genome assembly GCA_012963895.1 of Campylobacterales bacterium. GTDB lineage: Bacteria > Campylobacterota > Campylobacteria > Campylobacterales > Thiovulaceae > UWMA-0117. The sequence goes on from DTUW01000114.1 coordinate 1,627, forward strand.
CAGTTAGAAATTATTAGAGACAAATACCAAAAGTATCAAACTGCATACGAAACCCTCTCCAATAAATACAATCAGCAACTCGAATACAACAGACCAGCAGAAGAGAAATTCAACCGAGTTGCCCGTGCAGTAGCCAAGGCTCTGCTAAATATAAAGGTTATAGATACCTAATCTATATTAGGTTTTGCAACCCTTAGTCCAAATCGGGTTTTAGCAACCCCTCCCCTTGCAAAATTACAAAATTGTGGTCTTGCTTGTAGTCCTTAGAGAATTCTCTAAGGGCTTTGATAAATTCCCTATCAAGTTTGAAAATTCTATTTAGTTTCCTATTGATATTCCCTTTTCGATTGAAAGCTTCTGATATTGCAAAAGTGAGGATATATTTTAAAGGCTGTTCTGTATCTTTCGGAGAGTATTTAGCTCCAAACTTCTTTTTTTTGTAGATAAACATAGGTCGCCCATGTTCATCTCTCTCAATCATAGAGAATTTTATATCTCCAATTGTTTGAACAGCTGTCATAACTAAGGCTATTCTATCTCTCAAATTTTCCGACTGAAATAGCTCGATGAGGTTGCTATATTCCTGCTCTACCAAATCGCGGATAGGATTCGTATAGTAGAGATTTCCATCAAGATATTTCTCACTTTTGAGAGGCACAAATAGAATTAGCCTATTTTTCAATTCGAAACTACCCTTAATAGACTTGAAAATATCGTAAAGCTGTTCAGGACCATTTATATCCTCGTTATATATTGAACCCTCTTCAATAAGGGCTGGGGTGTCGATAGGGATTACAATTACATCAGCCTCTTTTATCCACTCTTTTATCTTTTTCCGTTCAGTTTGGAGATAGCCCCCGGGGAAGTCCTTGAACACTAAATTTATTTTCTGATGAGAATCTTCATCTTTGGCGATAATAAATCGAAACTCTTCAAAACTTTTGGTGCCGGAGAGGGTGGGACGAGTTCGAATAAATTGAGTGGCTACCTGTTTTTTAAGTTCGGCTAACTTCTTATTCAACTTAGTAGATGTCTCATCATCTGGAATGAGTTGTAGCTCTATATTTTTATCTATAACTTTGTTAAATCTATCATACATAGCGGTTAGTGTAGATGTTTTACCAACTCCACTCGCCCCAACCATAAGAATATTGATAGTAATCTCTTTTTCATCACCTCTATTCAAAAGAAAATCTAACAGCCTCCTAAGCACCTCATCACCTTCTAAATATGATAGTTTGGAGCTTCCTCAGTAATAATTACATCATGAACATGGCTCTCTTTAAGTCCAGCCGATGTAATCTCAACAAATTCAGCCTTTTCCCAGAAAGTAGGAATATCAGGACTACCACAATATCCCATAGAAGAGCGGAGACCTCCAATAAGTTGATGGAGAATTCCACTAATAGAGCCTCGATAAGGAACTCGCCCCTCTATTCCCTCAGGCACAAGCTTATCAGAAGCTGTTCCCTCTTGGAAATATCTATCATTGCTACCTCTCTTCATAGCTCCAATACTTCCCATGCCACGATATGATTTATATTGTCGTCCTTGATACATTATCACATCGCCCGGAGATTCATCAGTTCCAGCAAAGAGAGAGCCAATCATAACAGAAGAGGCACCGACAGCAAGAGCTTTCGCAACATCACCGGAGTATCTAATTCCTCCATCGGCAATGACAGGAACTCCATGTTTGTTAGCCTCCTCTACACACTCTTCTATTGCACTGATTTGAGGAACACCGACACCTGCCACTATTCGAGTGGTGCAGATACTACCTGGACCTATTCCAACTTTTACCGCATCGGCTCCTGCTTCAATTAGAGCTTTCGCACCTTCACGAGTAGCCACATTACCAGCTATCACATCTACCAATAGTTCAGCTTTTACATTTTTGATAGTGTCTATAACCCCTTTACTATGTCCGTGGGCTGAGTCGATAACTAATACATCTACACCAGCATCTACTAATGCTCTGGCTCTATCAATTTGACCAACTCCAATAGCTGCACCAACCACGAGACGACCAAAACTATCTTTATTGGCATTTGGATAATCTTTTTTCTTCTTAATATCTTTTATCGTAATAAGCCCTTTGAGGTGATTTTCATCATCAACGATAGGCAGTTTTTCAATTCTATTCTTATGCATTATCTTCTCAGCCTCTTCAAGGGATATACCCTCTTTTGCTGTTTTGAGAGGCATTGGGGTCATTGCATCTTTTACAAGAGTATCCATGTTTATCTCAAATCTCATGTCTCTATTTGTTAGAATTCCAAGCAGATGCCCTGTTTCATCAATTACAGGAACACCCGATATTTTCAACTCGTCCATTATCTCTTTTGCCTCTCCAAGAGTTGAATCAGGATAGACATATACAGGGTCGATAATAATTCCACTTTCACTTTTCTTAACTTTCTGAACCTCTTTCGCTTGGGTTTCAATGTCCATATTTTTATGAATAATTCCAATTCCTCCAAGTCTCGCCATCTTTATAGCTGTTCTCGATTCTGTAACTGTATCCATAGCTGCCGAAACAAAAGGGATATTTAGCTCTATATTCTTAGTTAGTTTCGATTTCAGATTTACCTCTTTTGGCAAAACTTCTGAATATTGAGGGACTAATAGAACATCTTCGAAAGTTAATGCTTTTCTTCTAATTCTCATAACTCTTCCTTTTTCTCTATTTGCAAAATTCTATCAAAAGTAGGGTTAGCTAAAATATCGACTATCTATTTTGGAGAGTGGAAAGATGGTAAGTAGTCAAGATATTGAATTTTTCAAAAATATAGTAGGTTCTGAAAACATATATAGCGATAAAGCCCACCTCATCGCATACTCCTATGATGCAACTCGCAACAGGTTTGAACCCGATTTGGTGATTTTCCCTCGTGATGAAAACGACATTAGCAAAATCCTGAAATATTGCAATGAGAAAAGAATACCTGTAATTCCAAGAGGTGCAGGTAGTGGATTTACAGGGGGAGCATTGCCGAGCGAGGGGGGGATAGTGTTAGCCCTTGAAAAACATATGAACAAGATATTAGAAATTGACATGGAGAATATGGTGGCTGTTGTTCAGCCCGGAGTTATCAATATTGAACTCCAAAAGGCGGTTGAAGAGAAGGGACTATTTTACCCACCAGACCCTGCTAGTCAAGACTATTCCACCATCGGAGGAAATGTATCAGAGAATGCAGGAGGCATGAGAGCTGCTAAATATGGAATTACCAAAGATTATGTAATGGCTATTAGGGCGGTTCTCCCAAATGGAGATATTATTAGAGCGGGTAAGAGAACTATAAAAGATGTGGCTGGTTACAATATAGCGGGTATCTTGATAGCGAGTGAGGGAACTCTCGCCGTTATTACCGAAATCACACTAAAACTTATTCCAAAACCGAAGTTGCAAAAAACGGCTATGGGAATATTTCCATCTGTTGAGAGTGCGATGAATGGAGTATATAAAACTATGGCGAGTGGGGTAACTCCTGTGGCTATGGAGTTTCTCGATAATCTCACTATTCGAGCAGTCGAAACGAGCTACAAAAAAGGGCTACCTATCGATGCAGGGGCTATTTTGATAATTGATGTTGATGGCAACTTAGAAGAGGATTTAGATTTGCAACTCTCCACAATTGAAAAGGTATTTAGAGAGAATGGAGCTACCCAATTCAAAATTGCAAAAGATGAAGCAGATGCTAAAAATATCTGGTTTGCTCGGCGAAATGCTTCACAAGCTATCACTATCTACGGAAATAAGAAGATAAATGAAGATGTTACTGTTCCTAGAAGTAAGTTACCTGAGACTTTGAGACGATTTGGAGAGATTGCCGAAAAGTATAGATTGCAAATTCCATGTTTTGGACATGCAGGAGATGGAAATATTCACACCAATGTAATGGTGGATAAAAATAACCCAGATGAGGTTGAAAGAGGATACAAAGCTATTGAAGAGATATTTAAAGCCACTATCGAACTCGGAGGAACTCTAAGCGGGGAACACGGGATAGGTCTCTCCAAAGCTCCATATATGAAATTGGCATTTAGTAATGAAGAGATGAACCTATTTAGAGCTATTAAAAAGGCTTTTGACCCTAACAATATTCTAAATCCGAATAAGATGGGGCTATGAGGTTGATAGATAGCAAATATATAGAACTCCTAAAAACTGAAACTACAAAACTTCTGAAAGATATTCATGTAGATAGGCTTTTGCAAAAGAATGAAAAAATCAGATTGGCAGTAACTGGATTGAGCAGAAGTGGAAAAACCGTATTTATTACATCTTTTATCAACCAACTTATTTCAGGGAAAAAGATAGAGAGTGTAATGGAGAAGAGGGGTAAAAGGTTTATTGCAAAAATAGCCCCAAAACCTAAGCAGTTCGATTACTTTTCAATAGTAGATAATTTCAGAAACACTATCCCTAAGTGGCCTCGCTCCACCTCATCAATATCAAAAATAGATATACGATTAGAGGTAAAAAGTAATAATAAACTGCTACCAAACAAATTTATAGATATAGAAATCATCGACTACCCCGGAGAGTGGATATTAGATATTGGAATGGCATATATGGACTTTGATGAGTGGTCAGAAAAGAGCCTATTTCAACTTAGGAATAAGAGTAAAAAAGCCTTAGCACAAGCTTGGCAGAGTGAATTGAATAAACACGATATTTATGGAGCTTCTGATGAAGATGATGAGATAGCCATTATTGAGCAGTATAGAAACTATTTGGATAAGTTGAAGCAAAATGGATTTTTCTATATTCAACCCAATATATTGGAGAGTGAAAAGCTCCTATTCACCCCTCTACCAAAACCCAAATATATTACACCTAATGAAAACTCTATATATAGCAGATTTCAGAAAAGGTATCAGGAGTATATAGATGAGGTGGTTCGTCCAATTGCAATCGATTACTTTTCCAATTTCGATAGACAGATAGTCTTGGTCGATATTTTGCAACCGCTTCAATATGGATACAACTCATTTTTAGATTTGACAAGTGTAATTAGGGAGTTGGTCTCCATCTACAAATATGGAGAGAGAAGTTTCCTAAAACCCATTTTGGAGGGTAGAATAGATAGGGTTCTCTTTGGAGCTACTAAGGCTGACTATCTACCTAAGGAACAACATGAGAAATTTCATAAGTTACTAGATTTGATAGTTGAAGAGGCTAGGCGGGAATTGGATATAAAGAATATCGAGACGGAAACAGTCGTTTTAGCCTCAGTCGTTGGAGATAGAGAAAAGGCTAGTTGGAAAACTGAAAATATTCCGGATAAGTTTTCCAAAGATAGTAGATTGAAGTTTCCAACTATTCCGCCCTGCCGTTTTCCAGATAGAGACATTGAGGCGGTAGAACATATCAATTTAGATAGAGTGGTAGATTTTCTAATAGGAGATAAGTTATGAGAGTTCATATAGAGCTAAAAAAAGAGATAGATAATAGCTATCAGATAGATATTGGAGAGTTGGCTCAAATAGATTTGAGAGATAGAAAAGTGGCAATTATCACAAATCCAAAAGTTGGAGGGTTGTGGCTTAGTAAGGTAATTCCAAAGATAGAGAGTAGAGAACTCTATATTATCACCATTAGAGATGGAGAAGAGTTCAAAAATATAGAGAGTGTAAATTACATATTAGAAAACCTATTTCTCCATAAGTTCGATAGAAAATCTATCCTTATCGGTTTAGGTGGTGGGGTTATCGGAGATATTACAGGTTGGACAGCTTCTATATATCAGAGAGGGATAGACTTTATCCAAATTCCCACTACACTACTTTCGCAAGTAGATGCATCGGTAGGAGGTAAGACAGGGATAAATAATAGATTTGGAAAGAATTTGATAGGGGCTTTCCACCAACCCAAACATGTCTATATTGATACAAACTTTCTAACTACTCTACCAAATCGAGAATTTGGAGCAGGGGTGGCCGAACTTGTAAAAATGGCGGTGATATTCGATTTCCAATTTTTCAAATGGCTCACCCAACACGATATTAGTAGCAATAGCGAATATCTCAAATATGCAATCAAAAGGTCTATCGAACTAAAAGCCCATGTGGTCTCCAAAGATGAGAAAGAGGCAGGGATTAGAGCATCTCTCAATTATGGACACACCTTTGGACATGTGATTGAGAACGAAACCAACTACTCTACATATCTCCACGGCGAGGCGGTAGCTATTGGAATGGTGATGGCTAATAGATTAGCTATCCGATTGGGGCTATTGGAAGAGAGAGAGGCAGAAGAGATTGAGGGGTTGTTAAAAAGATACGACCTACCGACAAGATATAGAATATCCAATATCGAAAACTTCTACTCCAAATTTTTCTTAGATAAGAAATCTATGGATAGAAAAATAAAATTTGTTCTACCAAAAGGGATTGGAGATTTCGAGTTTCGGGACAATATCCCTGAAAATGTAATTTTTTCAGTCTTAAAGGAATTTCAATGAGTGAAGAAGAGAAACCAAAATATAGAGATATAGTAGAGGGAATAGATGCTCTCTCTCTCGGTATCTCTATCGTTGTAGCTATCTTGCTTGGGGTCGGGATTGGATTGTGGTTGAAAAATCTCTTTGATGCCCCTTGGCTTCTCTGGCTCGGAGTGTTTTGGGGAGTTGGTGGAGCAGTTTTCAATATCTATAAAGCATATAAAAGAGAACTTTTAGAGTTTGAAAAGATAGCCCAAAATCCGAGATACCAAATTCAGCAGACAAAAGACGAGGACGAAGATTGATTTCCTTTATCACCGCTTTTCTCTCTTCTCTATTGGTTCTGATTAGTTCTCGACGGAGTTACAAAAAGTATGTAGAAAAGAGTATTCCCGATGAGGTGGAACAAGATGGAGAGGAGGAAAAAATATCCAAAGAGGAGATAGCTAAAACTCTATCAGCCAACTTTTCAATTTGGAGGCTAATATCTTACGGTGTTCTAGTAATAGGTTTCATGTTTCTCCACGATAGTGGAAACTTGGAAATAGGAAACTATCTATTAGGGGTTACTATCGGGATAGCTATCTATACTGCGATAGTGGCAAAAGCCTCCCGATAGCCCCAGAAACAGGGGGATAGCTATTTTTTCGGCACAACCAACATATTGTAATACCGACCTTCAAAAAATGGAGCTTTCTCCATTGTGGCTATATCTTCAACCATCTCCCAAACTCGTAAAAGAACCTCTTTTCCAGCTTCTGGATTGCCCATCTCGCGACCTTTTAAGAAGACTCTAAATTTTACATGGTTTCCTTTTGCGAGAAAGTCTCGGGCATGTTTTACTTTGAAGCCTATATCATTATCAGCTATTTTTACAGAGAGTTTTATCTCTTTGACTACTATCGATTTCTGTTTTTTCTTAGCCTCTTTTCTCTTCTTTTCGGCTTGATACTTGAATTTTCCATAATCCATTATTTTAGCCACAGGAGGATTTGCCTGTTCAGCCACCAAAACCAAATCGAGTCCCTCCTCCTGTGCAATATTCAAAGCTTCTGATGATGGGATTACTCCGTGTTGAGTTCCATCGTCTCCAATACATCTAACCTCTGGATACTGCAAAATCTCCTCATTCAATAGAGGAGTGGTATCCTGTTTTTTACCTTTACTCAAAATTCAACCTCATCTAATTTCTCCTTAATAAGTTCTAAAAACTCTTTTTCTGTAATATTGGATTTAGTTCGCTCTCTTCTATCTCTAAGAGCGATAGTGCGATTTTCAACCTCTCTATCTCCTAAAACAACTATCATAGGCACTCTACTTTTTTCAGCTGTCCTAATCCGCTTATTCAAAGATTCATTTTGGTCGTAGATTTCTACATCTACCTCCATATCCACCAACTTCTTAGCCAACTCTTGGGCATATGGTTGGTGTCCCTCTTTGATAGGGATAATCACAATTTGGGTTGGAGCTAAAAAGAAAGGAAATTCACCGGCATAGTGTTCTGTCAAAATACCAATAAATCTCTCAAACGACCCCAAAATAGCTCTATGAATCATTACAGGGCGAACTCTCTTATTTTCTTCATCTATATAGGTAATATCGAACCTTTCAGGTAGGTTAAAATCGACCTGAATAGTTCCACATTGCCATTTTCGACCGATAGAGTCTCGAATCTTTATATCTATCTTTGGACCATAGAAAGCCCCGCCCCCTTCATCGATGTCGAATTGAATTCCATTCTCTAATAGAGCCTCTTTGAGGGATTGAGTAGCTGTTTCCCAAATCTCATCACTACCAATATATTTCTCTGGACGAGTAGAGATTTCTAGGGAGTATTCAAAATCGAAAATCTTCATAATAGTATCTACAAAGTTGAGAACTTCAATAACTTCACTTTTTATCTGGTCTTCTCTACAAAAGATATGAGCATCATCTTGTGTAAATTCACGAACTCTAAATAGCCCGTGAAGCACTCCACTTTTTTCATGTCGATGAACTACCCCATATTCAAAGAATTTCAAAGGTAAATCTCGGTAGCTGTGCAAAGAGTGTTGGAATATCTTGATATGTCCAAGGCAGTTCATCGGTTTTATTCCATACTCTTGCTCATCTATTGAAGTGAAGTAGATATTTTCTCCATAGTTTTGATAGTGTCCTGATAGTTTCCATAAATCTGATTTCAGAAGCTCAGGACCTCTAACAGGTTGATAGCCTCTCTTTCTATGAGCCTTAAATAGGTAACTCTCCAATTTCGCCCTCAACCTACCACCTGCTGGTAGCCAGATAGGCAGACCTGCTCCAACCTTATCATCAAAGAAAAACAGCCCCATCTGATTTCCAATTTTTCGGTGGTCTCTCTTCTCTGCCTCTTCCAACATGTGAAGATGTTCTTTTAGAGCCTCTTTGGTAGCGAAAGCAACTCCATATATTCTAGTTAGCATCTCACTATTTTCATCACCACCGAGATAGGCACCAGCTATTTTGGTAAGTTTTACAAATTTGAGATATTTAGTATTTGGTAGATGAGGTCCGCGACATAAATCCTCAAACTCCCCTTGTCTATATATAGAAACCTCATCACTTGGAATATTGGATAAAACGAGCTGTTTCAATTCATCACCAGAAAATTTGGAAACCGCTTCATCTTTGGAGATAGTATATTTCTCAATACTATATCCCTTTTTGGCAAGTTGTGCCATCTTTTTCTCGATAGCTTTTAAATCCTCTTCACCAATTTTGGTAGATGTCTTGAAATCGTAATAGAATCCTTCTTCAACTACTGGACCTACGAAAAATTTAGCATCGGGATATAGTTCTTTGATAGCTTGTGCCATAAGGTGGGCTGCGGAGTGTCGAATCACTTCGAGGGCTTCGGGAGAGTTATCGAAAAATATCGCCTCTCCATTTTTACTAATTTCGTCTGTTGCCGATTGGGTATCAATAAGTTGATTCCCAAATTTAAAAGCGATAATATCCTTCAAGAAGATGACTATCCTTTATGTTGAAATATAAATCTGAATAATATATTTTACCTAAATATATAAATTTCCCTCTTCTCCTTTTCTGATACAATACCCAAAAAACAAACTTATAGGAGTTAGTAATGGGACAACCTCAACCAGCTTTTTATATCTTCAAATGTCAGCAGTCATCGCCTCCGGGAATGCCTAAGCCTAGTTGTGTTAGACCAGACACGAGAGACCACTTTCAATATTTGGCTCAGAAACTTATGGAAAAGGGAATTATCGCAACAGTTCAACCTATCCAAACAAGTTGTTTAGGTCGATGCAATTTGGGACCAATTTTATTGGTCGAACCGGGACACTACATGTATGTAGCGGTAGATAAACCAGCAATAGATAGAATTATTGAAGAACACATCATAAACGGCAATCCAGTTGAAGAGCTTCTAATTAGAGAAGAGTTTTGGGATAAACCGATTCAACCTCTTGATATGATGAAACAGATGGGACGAGCATAGATAATGACTATTGAAATGCTCCAAAGTAAGATACATCGAGCTACTGTAACAGATGCAAATCTGAACTATATAGGTTCAATCACTATTGATGAGGAGCTTTTGGAAAAAGCAAACTTACGAGTAGGGCAGAAAGTAGAAGTTTTGAATATCAACAACGGCGAAAGATTTACCACCTATACCATTCGAGGCGAGAGGGGCAGTGGTGAAATATGTCTCAATGGAGCAGCGGCGAGAAAAGTTCAGATAGGGGATAAGGTAATTATTATCTCCTATGCCTCCTACTCTGAGGAGGAACTCAAAAACTACTCCCCAACTATTGTAATGGTAGATGATAAAAATAGGGTTTCAGAAATCAAATATGAGGTTTAGAGATGTTTGATAAGTTCAATTTAGAAGAGTTGGGAAAAACTCTCTCCACATTTCAAGAAGAGGCTAAGAAGCTAGATGAGGAGAGTGCAAAGGTTCTCCTTACCGGTAAAGGTGGAGGAGGATTGGTAGAAGTTATTATCAATGGAAAAGGTGAGGTTGTAGATGTGAAGATAGACCCATCTTTACAAGGTGATTTGGCTTCTATCCAGATTATGTTGGTTTCAGCGATAAATGAGGCTTTTTCACTCGTTAAAGAGCATCAACGAAATAGTGCGATGAGTCTTGTTAGCCAATTTGCTAAGTGATGAGAAAATTTCTACTTCTTCTATTTTTTTCAACTATATACCTATTTTCCAATATTCTTTGTCGCCAAAAGTTGGCAAAGGAGTTAGTTCTACTTCCTGACAATTATCCCTCTTGGGTAGTTGGAAAAGAGGAATCTATCGCCTTCTCCCCTTTTCTTTTAAAAGATGTCAATGTTACAAAGAGAAATCCCCTATTAGGGCTTTACCTAATTCACCATAGCTCTCCATTGAAAGAGAAAGAACCTATCACTATTCGCCCTCCAAAAACTGTTAGACGGTATGCAATGAGTGATGAGGTCTATATATCTGGTAAAGTCGTTCAGCCCCAATTAGGTCTCTCTTTTGGAAAGTTCTCCCAATATATTCCTGATAATCTCTCTATCGTTAGCGGGTGTTGTGTAACTGCTGGTATCTCGATAGGTGGAGATAGGTTTATAAATGGAGCATATATCAGGTGGTTTATCAATAGCCCTGATGGACACCTTTCAGATGTTGGAGCAAGATTTATAGAAAAAAATGGTTCTATCTATGTAAGCGAAGTAAATCCATTCTTTACAGATAATCCATTCTTAGAAGGAGATGAAATTCTCTATCTCAATGATGAACCGGTGGAGAATTTGGAAAAGTTCCTACAACATATTCTATTTACCCCTGTTGGAAAGATATTGAGATTCGAAGTTCTCAGAAATAGTGATATAGTAGAACTCTCTGTAAGAACCGACATTCTACGAGGTGGAGGGCTGTTTAGTGATACCTTTTTAGAAAATATTGGAGTATGGTTAGATGAAAATCTATTTGTTACAAACCTCCACCCAAAAAGTAACCTTGTGAAACACGGCTTGAAGATTGGGTATAGATTGGTTTCCATAAATGGTAAGAAGTTTGCAAACGAAACAGAGATTAGAAAATACCTATCCAGTATTAAAGACAATATCCCTGTGAAATTCACCTTTGTTTTTCAAAATAGAAAACTTGGTAACTTTGTAATTGAGTTGAAGAGCAATAGAAAGTATTTCAAACATATCAATGCCCCATATTGGGAGTTTGGATATTCTAATACTAACTGGTATTGGTATGACAGTGAAACAGATTCCAAAAACAGCACAGACCCGCTCTATGAGATATACAATAAATTACCTCTTACAAAATATCTTTTATAGCCTAATCCTCTCCTTTCTCTTTTCAGGTTGTAGCCACCGGTTTGAAGATAGTGAAAATCGATTTCTATTTGAAGCAGATGGCAGAGATTTGGACGAAATCCTATATAGTAGATTTCCCGATATGGATTTGCGAGAGTCGATATATCGCGATGACATGCAACTTCTGCGAGTTGAATTTTCAGAAATAGAGGGGTGGGATAGAGACAATAAAAAGGGTTCTCTTTTAGCTTTTGTTCGAGGTTGTGAGCAGAAAAGTAGAGTAAATATTCCTGAAATTTGTGAAGAGGCAAAGCGGATATATAGCTCTAACCCTTCTAATGCTGAAATTACCTCATTTTTTGAAAACTACTTCACCCCCTACCTCATCATCGATTTGGAAAAAGAGAGAATATCGGGACTTGTTACAGGCTACTATGTCCCTATCTTAAATGGAAGCAGAACCAAACACGGAAAATATCGATACCCTATCTATGCAAAACCGAAAGATTTTCACATACCATATAAGACCCATCAAGAGATAGATGAAGAGGGGATAGATGCTGATGTGATATGTTGGGTAGATGATAGGATAGATAGGTTTTTTCTCCATATTCAAGGTTCTGGGATTGTAAAGCTGGACGATGGAACTACTATCGGGATTGGGTATGTTGAACAGAATGGGTATCCTTACCGCTCTATTGGAGGGTATATCCATAGAACCTATGGGGTGCCTCTACACAAGCTATCGGCGAGATATATAAAAAATTGGTTGAAAAAACACCCCGATTTAGTCGATGAGGTGCTGTATTACAATAAAAGTTTTGTCTTTTTCAGAGAACAGAAGAGTGATTTAGCATTTGGGGCAATGGGAACAAATTTAGTTCCAAAAAGCACAATAGCGGTAGATACCAGATATATACCTCTTGGAATGGCTATCTATATTCAATCTGATAAAAATCGGAATTTGAACCATCTATTTATGGCACAAGATAGAGGGGGAGCTATCAAGGGAGTGATTAGAGCCGACCTATTCTATGGATTTGGAGAAGAGGCGGGACGAGAAGCGGGACGGACAAAAGTAGAGGGAGAGTTCTATATGCTTCTCCCTTATGGATTTGAATTTATTGACTAGTCAATTTTTTAATAATATGTTTAGCTACCTCTCGACCATCTAAGACTGCTCGAACTACCAAATCGGCACCTCGAACAGCATCACCACCAGAATAGATATTCTCTATCGATGTCTCTCCATTCTCAGATGTAACTATTCCACCCCAGCTATTGAGTTCTATTCCACTTTCTTCTAAAAATTTAGGTTTAGCAGGTTCAAAACCGAGAGCCATAATTACTACATCAGCAGGATAGGAGATTTCACTATCTGGGATTTCGATAACTCTTTGTCGTCCTGTTTCGTCTCTTTCGCTAAGTTCAGTTTTAGCAAAAATTACCCCTTTTACTTTTCCATCTTCAACTTCTATTTTTTTAGGAGTTGAGAAAAATTCAAATCTCGCCCCCTCTTCAATAGCATTACGATACTCTTTGTAGCTACCCGGCATATTGTTATCATCTCTTCGATAGTGGCATGTAACACTTTTTGCCCCTTCTCTAATAGCGGTTCTGATACAGTCCATCGCAGTATCTCCACCACCAATAACTATCACATTTTTACCGCTAACATCTATGCTACTATCGAACTCTTCACCAAATAGCTTTTTCTGAACATTTGTGAGAAACTCCATAGCCATATAGACTCCGTCGCTATCTTCATTTTCGATATTTGCTCGTCTAGCTTTGGTAGCACCTATACCGATAAATATTGCATCGTGGCTATTTCGCACCTCATCGAAAGAGATATCTTTCCCAACTTCGCAATTGGTCTTCAAATTCAGCCCCGCCTCCAAGAGCATATCGATTCTCTTTTGGACTACCGATTTATCAAGTTTGAAACCGGGAATACCATAGGTAAGCAGTCCCCCTGCTCGTGAAGCTCTTTCGTAAATGGTTACATCGATACCAGCTCGTAGGAGATAGGTAGCGAGAGAGAGACCAGCAGGACCAGAGCCGATAATTCCGACAGATTTCCCTATCTTTTCGGAACTAAATTCTATTTTTAACCCTTTGGAGAATCCTTTTTCTGTAATATACCGCTCTATTGAACCGATAGTAATAGCTCCATGTCCATCGTTGAGGGTGCAATCCCCCTCGCATAGGGTATCGTGAGGACATACTCGCCCCATAATTTCAGGGAATGGAGAAGATTCATTAGACAATTTGAAAGCCAATTCTAAATTTGCCTCAGCTACACTTTTCAACCATTGCGGGATAAAGTTGTGAAGCGGACATTTATTCATGCAATAAGGGTCTCCACACTGAACACATCTTTCCGATTGTGTTCTAGCTTCTAATTTATTAAAAGGTAGATAGACCTCATCAAAATCTCTAATTCTCTCTCCAACTAACCTTTTTTGGGGTTCAATCCTATCAACTGATAAGAAATTTTGCATCTATTTGCTCCTAAGTTTGTATTTGAAAATTTTATCTTACTACTTGCTATATTGTTTTGATATATCGTCCCTGTTGAGATTTTGGGGTAGTTTTCAGTTTGGGTATCTCTAAAACTTCATATTTCTGAATATTTCCATTGAGGTAGTGGAGTTCGATAGTGTCTCCAACTTTTACCTCTTTCGACTGTTTAGCTCTCTGTCCATTGAGGAATACAGCTCCATTTTTTAACATATCTTGGGCGATAGCTCTTCTTTTGGTAATATTGACCGAGTTTAGGAATTTGTCTATTCGCAATAGATACTCCTATATATTGGAATCTATATATTCTATACCAAAAAGGTAGATTTTTTATGAGTAGAATAGAGGGAGAGCTACAAGGTCGATTACTATTAGTATTTGAAGAACTTTTCAAAGAGAAAAAATATCAAGGTTATTCAGCAGTAATTGAGAGGGGTAGAGCTGATATTACTATCCTTTACAAAAATAGAGAGGTGCTGTTTTTAGAGTTGAAAGACCCAATAGCTCCTGATGGCAAGAGTGTAGAAAATAGTAGAGTAGTTCAGAGAGAGAAGAGTAGAGCTAAAAGGTTGAATATCAACTATTTTGGTATTACAAACTTTACAGAAGCTATTATTTACTCACTAAAAAAGGGAATTTCACAAGAGAGAAAAGAGAATTTCGAAAATAGAAACTTTCCAACTTTACAAGAGATAGATAGGTATCGTAATTCTGGTAATTTCACCAATCTTCTGAAAAACAAATTTATCAATTTAGCCAAGTGGTATTTATCCAAAGCAGAATCTATTATTCAATCAGATTCCCTACCTCAACAGTCATTAGATGAAAATTTCATCTTAAAAATCAAAAGTAGCATAAATAAATATGGATATTTTCTATCTACGAAACTATTTGAAAAATTCGAACATAGTAAAGCATTTAGACAAGAGATAAAAAGGTATTTCATATCTCAACAATGGACTATTCCAACAGGAGAACAAGATTTAGATAACTTTTCACATATCGCTATATTGGTCTATATCTCTAAATTGATTTTTTATAAGGCGATGCAAGATTCCAATAGATGGAATTTAGAGCCTATTGAGATTGGAGATAGTGAAAATTTAGAAGAGAAGATTTGGAACTATTTTGAGAATTTGAAGAGAGAGACCAAAGATTTCGAGCTACTTATAGGAAAGAGAGAAGATATAGAATTTAGGGTTATCTTTATAGATTCAGAGATAGCTTATCAGATAACCGATGAGGTATTGAAGAACTCTAAGAAGTATGATTTTTCAAAGATGAAAGAGGACATCATTGGGCGGATATTTGAGGAGCTGATAAAACCCGATGAGAGACATAAATTAGGACAATATTTCACCTCATCGGCGGTAGTGAAGACTATAAATAGCTTTACAATCAGAAGAGGGAACGAGAAGGTATTAGACCCTAGTTGTGGTTCTGGTGCATTCTTAATATCTGCATATGAGAGAAAGAAGAGATTAGGAAATAGAGACCATGCAAAATTGCTAAGCGAGATTTATGGGGTTGATATTTCCAGTTATCCCGTATTTTTATCGATGTTGAATTTAGCGATTAGGAATTTAGAGGAGAAATCATATCCGAGAGTAATTCATAAAGATTTTTTCAAGGTAGGTATCAAGTTAGAGAGTGGAAAAACCTCATTAGAAAAGATATTAGATAGTGATGGAAAAGAGCAGAAGATAGAATTTAGTAACTTTGATACTATCATAGGAAATCCTCCATATACTCGGCAGGAGGAGATAGATAGCTACAATCCAAATCAGAAAGAGCAGATATTAGAGATTTTGAAAATTGAGCTTGGGGATTTTGCGAAAGCGATTCCGGGTCGGACATCGATATATGGATATTTCTTTTACAGGGCGAAAATGCTTTTAAAAGATGGAGGCTATTTGGGGTATATTACATCTAATTCTTGGCTTGATGTAGATTTTGGAGAGGTCTTACAAAAATTTCTGTTGGATAATTTTCGGGTTATAGCGATTATTGATAGTAAGGTTGAGAGGTTTTTTCATAGTGCTGATGTCAATACCAACATCACAATATTACAAAAATTGAAAGTAGGTGAAAAGTTAGATAAAAATTTTCAAACTAAGTTTGTCTATTTGAAGAAGCCACTATTAGATATTTTGGAAAAATTTGGAGGTGAAGACAATTTCAGGGATTTTGTAGAAACCTGTAAGGAAATCTTTGAAGATGAATATATCAGGATATACCCTATTTCGCAACTAAAATTGCATAATGAGAGTAAGTGGAGCAAGTTTCTAAAAGCTCCAAAGGTCTATTGGGATATTTTGGAGAGGGGAAAAGGTAAGTGGCAGAGGTTAGGAGATGTTGCGAAAATTCGTAGGGGATTTACTACTGGGGCAAACGAATTTTTCTATTTGCAGAAGATAGAGGAGAATGATGATTTATGGCTGATGAGAAATGGAATAGGAGAGGAGTATTGGATTGAAAAGCAATTTTTAAAACCTGTAATAAAATCGCCTCGTGAAATTGATGGATATGTTGTCAAACCTGAAAATTTGAAATACTATGTCTTATTAGTCAATGGATTTGAGAGGAGAGAGATTGAGGAGAGATTTCCAAATTTAGCTAAATATTTGAGAAGAGGAGAAGAGAGGGGCTATCACGAAAGAAGCACGACAAGAAGTCGGGAGAGATGGTGGGAGTTAGGAGAACAGGAAAAACAGGATTTTATACTTTTAAGATTTAGAGATAAAAGAAATTGGACACCCGTTATAGAAAATGATGTAAAAATAGGCGATGTAGTTTTTACAGGTCGATATTTAGATAAAAATAAAAAATTGTTTTATGATATTTTCCTAAATTCAACTTTTACTGTTTTAAATTTATACTTATGACACTTGTTATTTGCATATGCACT
>DTUW01000114.1:18813-20866 GCA_012963895.1 Campylobacterales bacterium
TTACTGTTTTAAATTTTGAACTTTTAGGTAGAGTAAATTTAGGAGATGGTTTGCTAACAACTTACGGCACAGAATTGCATTCGACACCTGTTATAAATTATGATTTTGATAGACAAATATTTTTAGAAATATGGAAACAACTAACTTCCCAAAAAACCCGCTCAATTCTTGAAGAGATAAAATTGCCATATCGCCAAAACCTTGATTTTCAAATCCTAAAATCTATCGGCTTTACAGAATCAGAAATCCCAAAAGTCCAAAAAGAACTCTATGAAGCCGTTACCGACCTTGTCCAATCCCGTCTCGATAAAGCAAAGTCTATAAAAGAGAAATCTAAACAGAAAAAGATAATCCAACTAGATTCACTATTAGACGAATTTTTAGAAAATATCAGAGATAAAAAACCGACCGAAACCAAAGAGTATTTTGAATATATATCTAAAAAAGTCCAAGAAATTTCCCCAGATAAAAAAATCCAAAAACAACTACTATCTAGGGTCTGGAAAAAATATTTTTCCAAACCCTTACCATCTCCTAAACAACTATCTAAGACAAAGAGACAACAAAAAACACTATTGTAATTTTTCCGTAGCCTCTTTCGGCATTCCAATAATATTGTATCCACTATCTACATAGTGGATTTCCCCTGTTACACCTTTTGCTAAATCACTCAATAGATAGACTGCACTACCTCCAACCTCATCGATAGTAACATTCCGCCCTAATGGTGAATGTCTCTCATTCCATTTTAAGAGATTTCGAAAATCTCCAATTCCACTCGCTGCAAGGGTTTTTATAGGTCCTGCACTAATTCCATTTACTCTAATACCTCTGTCTCCCAAATCGACCGCCAAATATCTTACAGCCGATTCTAATGCAGATTTGGCTATCCCCATAACATTGTATTTAGGAACAAACTTTTCAGCTCCATAATAGGTAAGGGTAACTATCGAACCATCTCTATTCAAAATAGGTAGAAGTCTTTGGGTAATCCCTATTAGACTATATACCGATACCTCCATAGCTACTAAAAAATCTTCTCTCTTAGTCTCTATCGTCTTTCCTGATAGTGCATCTTTTGGAGCAAATGCAATAGAATGAACTAGGAAATCTATATTCCCTAAACTCTCCTCTACTCTACTTTTCAAGTTTTCCATATCTTCTGGATTTGTTACATCTAGGGGAATGGTTATATCACTCCCAAAACTCTTAGCGATAGGTTCTACCCTCTTTTTCACTGCATCGTTCAAATAGGTAAATCCCAATTTAGCCCCGTGTTCATGTGCCTTTTTAGCAATTCCATAAGCTATCGAGTGCTTATTAGCCAATCCTATAATTAGCCCCTTTTTTCCTTCTAATAGCATATCTACCCCTTTATCTTCTCTATCTCTCTTTTTGCTGTTGCGATGAGGTCTTCATAACCTTCAACTATTCCATCTTTACCGCTATACTCGATAGTTTTCATAATTTCAGCTAAATAGTTAAATCTCAAATTTGCAGATGAACCTTTGATTTTATGAGCCTGATTTTTTATAGCTTCTCCATCTTTGGCACTGATAGCCTCTTCAAGCTGTTTCATATTTTCATCTATTGAATCTACAAATTTCTGAATTAGCTTATCTACAAACATTTCAGGCAGTCCCAACTCTTTCGCAACTTCACTTTTTGGAACTTCTGGAAAGTTATTTTCAGGAACTGGAATCATCTCTATCTCCTTTCTTCTAACTGCTATTTTACTATTTAAGTATTGAATTAGAATATCTTTAAGTTTCTTAACATCTATCGGCTTAGTCAAATAGTTATCCATTCCTGCATTTAAAAACCTTTCTCTATCTCCTACTATTGCATTTGCTGTAAGGGCAACAATTGGAATGTTTGAAAATTCCCTAATCTTCTTAGTCGCCTCTACTCCACCCATAACAGGCATATTGATGTCCATAAAAACCAAATTGTAATCCTTTTCTTTTACCTTCTCAATAGCCTCCTCTCCATTTTCTACAATATCCACCTCTATTCCATACTCTTCTAATAGAAGCTGGATTAGCATCTGATT
>DTUW01000115.1 GCA_012963895.1 Campylobacterales bacterium
GAGTGTAGAGAGCAAAGCGAAAGTAGTCGCTGAAACAGTAAAACACGGTCTAACCGCCCATATGGTCAATGGGATAATGGATCGTCGTAAATTCTTTTTAGAGCAGATAAAGAACCTCCCAGAAGTTGAAAAGATTTGGATAGCTCGAAGTGATTCCGTAATTGAACAGTATGGCAAAGGTCTAAATGGAGAATCTGCAAAAGATAAGATAGATGAGTATGTAATTAAAAATGGAGTAATCCGAAAAGAGATAAATGAGAATGTATTTTCAAAAAGTTCGTTTAGGATTACTATCCCATATATAGCTGAAAAAGGTGAAACTATCGATTGCACCACTTGCCATAATGTCCAAGTGGGTGAGCCGATAGGTGCTATTACGATAGTGATGAATATTGATGATATTAAACAGGCAGGTATTCGTAATGTAGTAGTTAGTGGTGGTTTGGGGCTATTGGTAATAGTAGTTGTAGTCTTTTTTGTAAGTCATATTATCAGACCATATGTAAATATTTTCAGTGCAATCAAAGAGACAATGCAGAAGGCAAATAGTGGGGATTACACCCATAGAATTGATGATAATCACTTTTTTAGTGAAGCCAATGAAGTAGCTAGGTGGATAAATACTCTACTAGATAAATTGAATTCCACTATCAACGAAATAGATAGCAAAGTTCAACTATTTTTACACGATAAAAAGAGTAAGCAGGAGGCTGAACCTCTAATTAGGGTTCGAGATACTGTCGATAGACTTTCCGAACTATACAAATTTAGAAAAACAATAGAGTTAGATGGTAATATATTTGATGTCTATAATAGACTTTCAACCGTATTTATTCACAAACTAAGAATTACTCACTTCAATATTTTGGAGACAGACAATACTAGTAAAGGTCTGAAAATTGTTTCTGAAAATGGTGGATTGAAGTGTAATGCTCTCTCTATGGGTTGTAGAGCAAATACTACTAGTAGTTTAGTAGATTCCTCTCAGTTTTATAATATTTGTCCAATGAGACATCAAGATGGGGGATTCTATTTCTGTATTCCATATAGCATTTCTAACGATTTGGGAATTATTATCAATATCGAAAGTCAGAACGATAGCGAACATAGAAGAATTAGACAGCTATTACCAGTAATTCAGGACTATGTAGAGGCTATCAAACCTGAGATATTTAGTAAAAAACTCATGAAGACTTTGGAGGAGTCGGCTCAACGAGACCCGCTAACTGGACTATACAATAGGAAATATCTTGAAGACAGTATTTCAACTATTGTAAGTCAATCGAAACGGGCTAATATCTCTTATGGTATTTTGATGTGTGATATAGACTTCTTCAAAATGATAAATGATACCTACGGCCACGATGTAGGAGATAAAGCGATTAGGGTAATTGCTGAAACTTTGGTAGAGAATACCAGAGAATCAGATTCGGTGATTAGATATGGTGGTGAAGAGTTTCTAGTTCTTCTCTATAATTGTGATGCTGAATATGTGGAGAAAGTGGCTAATAAGATTCGAATCAAATTCTCTCAAAAGAAAATTAGTGGCGGAGGTGAAACATTCTCTAAAACGGTTAGTATCGGTTGCTCTATCTTTCCACAACATGATAAGAGTTTCTGGAAATGTATCAAATTCGCCGACATTGCACTGTATAAAGCGAAAGAGAGCGGAAGAAATAAAGTGGTTGTATTTAATGAAGAACTTCTAAAAGGACTAGAAGGGAAATATTAGAGGAGGAGGAGGGGCATACCCTCCCTTTGTTTAATATTAATATCTACTACTCATTTCACGAACCAAATTCACAAGATATTTAGCATTCTCTCTATCTAAATCGGGTAGCATTCCGTGTCCCAAATTGAAAATATGTCTTCTGTTTTGCATTGTTTCGATGATGTGAGTTACTCCCGATTTTATCGCTTCTTTGGAATAGAGGCGAGTTGGTTCTAAATTCCCTTGTAAGATATATCTATCTCCTAACTTCTCTTTTGCCAACTCTATCGGAGTTCCCCAATCGACCCCAAAGACATCGAAATTGCCATAAATTCCATCTAAGTAGCTCCCAACTCCTTTTGGAAATAGGATAATAGGGATATTTGGATACTTCTCTTTCAAACTCTCAGAGATTTTTACCATGTATCTCCAACTAAATTCGAAAAATGTTTCTTTTTCAAGAGCAGAAGCCCAACTATCGAAAATCTGAACCGCATCAACTCCACTCAATATCTGTTTTTCAAGGTATTGAGTTATTACGATTGTCAATTTTTCCAACAGAGCATGGAGATATGCAGGGTCTGAATAGAGAATCTTTTTTATTCTTGCATATGTCTTACTCCCCTGCCCCTCTATCATGTAGGTAGCGAGTGTCCAAGGGCTACCGCTAAATCCAATAAGTGCTTTATCATCAGCCAATCTATTTCGGACTATCTCAATAGTCTTATATACATACCCCAATTTTTCACTAGCCGACATGTCGAGATTTTCCAAGTCTCTATCACTTGTTAAAGGCTTTGGAAACTTAGGACCTACCCCCTTGATAAATTCCAACTCCATTCCCATCTCGTTCGGGACTACCAAAATATCTGAAAATAGGATAGCTGCATCAACTCCTAAAATATCTACCGGTTGTAAAGTAACCTCTGCCGAAAGTTCAGGAGAGTGGCACAAGTCCAAAAAACTACCCGCCCTATTTCGAACCTCCATATATTCACTTAAATACCTTCCAGCCTGTCTCATGAGCCAGATTGGGGTATATGGAGTTTTTCTACCCAAAGAGGCATCGATAAATATTTTTCTACTCATTATCTAACTCTATCCACTTTTGGGCAATTCGAACTGCATTGGTTGCTGCTCCAACCCTCAAATTATCAGCTACTATCCAGAGGTGTAGAATATTGTTTCTATATAGGTCTTTGCGAATTCGTCCAACAAAAGTTTCATTTTTTCCATTTGCCACTATCGGCATAGGGTAAAGACTTTCAGAAGGTTTATCAACAACTACAATATTTGGACTATTTTCCAAAATCTCTCGCACCTCATCAACATCTATATCTTTTTCAAATGTGATAGTTACACTTTCGGAATGTCCTCTAAGAACGGGAACCCTAACACAAGTTGAAGCCACTTCTATATTTTTATGGAGGATTTTCTGAGTTTCATAAACCATTTTCTCCTCCTCTTTGGTGAAATCGCTCTCCATAAATCTATCTATTTGAGGGATAACATTGAGGGCGATTTGGTGAGGGAAAGCATTGTGAGGGGATTCGTCCAGTTTGAAACTGAAAAAGTCTTTCATCTGTTGGGCTAACTCCTCCATAGCCTTCTTTCCAGCTCCTGATGTAGCTTGATAGGTGGATACATCAACTCGCTGAATAGAGTATCTCCTATCTAATGGTTTTAGAACTTGAACCATTTGAATAGTGGAGCAGTTGGGATTTGCAATAATTCCCCTATTTCTCCATTTCTCAATATCTTCTGGATTGACTTCTGGAACTACCAAAGGAATATCTGATTCCATTCGAAAATGGCTAGTATTATCAATTACAACAGCCCCAGCCTCAACAGCAAAGGGAGCATATTTAGCTGAAATAGAGCCACCAGCCGAAAATAGAGCTATCTCAATTTCATTCTCTTCAAAAGAGTTTTCGGTTAGTTCCTGAACTTGAAACTCTTCTCCTTGAAATTGGATAGTTTTTCCTGCTGAATTGGCACTCGCAAGAGGAACAAGATTAGCAATTGGAAAATTGACCTCTGCTAAAACATCTAACATCTCTTCACCGACGGCACCAGTGGCACCAACGACAGCAACATTGTATTTCCGCATATCTACCTCGTTTTTTCTTTTTATCTTACATAAAAATAGATGAAATTTGGATTTTTATATCTTAAATATATATACTAATTTGCATACACAAGAAAAGAACCTCAAATACCCCTTGCTATACATGTAGCAAAATGTAATCAGAACCTCCATTTTTCGGGGGTAGTTGTAAATTTAAGTTTCAGACCAGTTTTCAGAAAAAATCTATTTGTAGATGAGGTTGCAATTTCTCAAAGATAAGGGTAGTTTTTTAAGTTTCAGGCAAAAAATAGAGAAATGATGCTCTTAAAATCTATATATTCTGATATATATCTAAATGTATATATGTAAAAATATACCTAAGATAGCCACCTCATCAAAATCTTACCCCTATATAGGATTTTTGTATTCGGATTTTCAAAATCCCCATTTTTCGGTATTAAGGAAAATCTTAGGAATATTTTATTTCCTAATATTTTCTATTTGAATAAATTATCTATCTCCAATACCTCGACTTCTTAGAAATTAGTTTATAAATTTAAGGAAAGAAATATTAGATTTAGAATTAGCCTAAATGTTTCAGATACTTTTTATCTAATATCCTAAGACAAACATTAGAGAAGAGAATAGGTAATTTACAGCAAAGACAGAAATGGAGGAGATAACAACCGCTTTGGTGGTCGATTCCCCAACTCCTTTTGCTCCTCCTTTTGTCCAATATCCAATATATGCACCAATAAGAGAGATAACAAATCCGAATACAATAGATTTTGCAATACCTGTATATATATCACTAAATGAGATAAGTTGTTGGATAATACTTTGGTAGGTAACTCTGTTGAGTTCTAAAACATAGACCGAGATTAGGAAAGCACTCACATTAGCTAAGAAGTCGAAAAGGATTACTAGTAGAGGTAGAGATATAGTGGTAGCTATTACTCTTGGAACTATTAGATATTCTCGTGAATCTATCCCTAAAATATCTATCGCATCTATCTGCTCGGTAACTCTCATAGTTCCAAGTTCTGCACTCATTGCGGAGATAGCCCTACTGATTACCATTAGAGTGGCAAAAACAGGTCCTAACTCTTTTGTAATAGAGACAAAGATGGTATATCCCATAAAGTTCTCAGCTCCAAATTGCTTGAAACCGCTATATAGTTGGATAGCCTCTATCAACCCTGTAAAAACAGCGGTAAGAGAGACAACCCCCCACGACTGAACCCCTATCGTCTCCATGTGTCTAATTATCTCCCCAATTCTATATGGAGGTAGGAAAAAGTATGGAAATAGTTTCAGATAGAAAATTACAAAATGACCTATACGGGGAACTGCTCTAAATAGATATACGAAAGGTTTGCCAATCAGTTCAAATATCCAAACCACTATATTTCCCTAAAATGAATTTAGAATATCATCTAACAGCCCCATTGAAGCTAGTATATGGTCGGCAAAATCTCTAAATGCTCCTTCTCCACCTTTTGAAGGGGTAATAAAATCTACCCTTGTTTTTATATATTCTCTTGCATCAGATGGGGTAGCAGAATATCCCACCCTGTTGAAAATAGGTATATCAATAATATCATCACCCATATAGGCTATTCGATGAGGTGGAATATTGTAGATACGAATAAATTCATCTAATATCCTATTCTTATCACTTACTCCCTTGCGATAAAAGTCAAATCCCAACTCCTCTACTCTTCTATCTACAACTTTCGATATTCTACCTGTAATCACACCCAATATAAATCCCTGCTCTTTTAGGTATTTGACTATCTGCCCATCTTTAACATTGAACTTTTTTAGTTCATTTCCTTGATTATCGTAGTAGATACTCCCATCTGTTAGCACTCCATCAACATCAACTAAGATTGCTTTTAAACTCTTTACTACATCTCTATTCATCTACTTTCTCTAATAGTGGAATATGTAATTATATTACTGGAATAGGTAATCCCACCGCCGTTAAAGAGATATTTATCTCTCCTTCATCTATCAATATTTTTGTTGAACCTGCGATTACAGGAGTAACTACTACATGCGAAATATTGCTATCTCCCTCTATCTCTCCTATTTCTAATATGGTATTTCCAAACTCTTCTACACTACTTACATCACCAGCAAACCATATAGTAATATTGT
>DTUW01000116.1 GCA_012963895.1 Campylobacterales bacterium
AATGGAACCACTTTTATCATTTAGATAGATACCAATTCCATTTTTGAAATTTGCCTCATCAAGGATATTTAGAAATCGATTGAGTAATCTATTTTCATGTAGATTTTTCAACTTTGGCAATAGTCTATTTGCTTTAATAAAACTAATATTATCTTGGATAACAATTGCCTTCAAATCGTCGTTATCATTAAAAAATAGATAATCAAATCCACTCTCTTTACTCTGTATTGCAACTAATACACTTTTTACACTCCAAGGAGCTTTTACAAACAGATATTTTTTCCCGGTCAATTCTTTTAACTCTTGGTTTCTGATTGTGAGTTTTAAAGTTGGTTTTTCGATTGAAAATAGAGCCTTTTTTTCATCATCTGTTGCAATAAAGAGTTCATCAAACTTAGCCGAATTCGTCAAAAGCAAAATTGAGTTTTCTGAATAGTTAGGTGAATATGTAAATTCATCTTCTAAAAACAGCTCTCCCTTGTTTGAATAGTGAGAACATCTATATCCATTGTCAAGATAGTGAGGGCTTGTTTCATTTGATAACTCTTCAATGCAGAAATTACAGGGAGCGATTTCGTAGTCGGGTGAAATAGAGTTATGTTTTTCCAAATCTCCATCAAAATTAGATGTATCTATTTCACCTAAAAAAAGCGAATGTGGTAGATATTTTGTAACCTCATCACTAAATTTCTGCACTTTCTCTTTATCAGTCTCATCAATTTCTAATATCACTTTTCTATTCTGAAATTTCACATTTGCATTGATACTGCTCTGTTGGACGATATGATTTAGAAATCCTGCAAAATATTGAAAATCAGAATTGAACTCTATAACTTGTCTAATCTTGATTGACATTAGTTTTCCTCGTAATATAGTTTTCTCGGGTTTAAATATAAATTTATGACATCTTCCAAAGAGTAATTGCCAACTCTGTTTGCCTCAACTCCACTCTTTTTCAATTCGCTTAGGGCAGTATTGATGAACAGCTCAAAGTTGTCTTGTAAGGATTGAGTTAGTCCATATTTCACCTCTACAATATCCTCTGGAACTATTCCAATGATTTGAACTTCTGCCATCTTGTCTAACAGGGAACATATTTCAAGCATCTCAACAATCTCAACTTCATGAGCATTCTGTTTATAGCTCCCAAGTCCTAAAAGTTCGTCTGCTGGTATATTGTAAATGGAACCACTTTTATCATTTTTCATAGTGATTGTGTCTAAGATAATAACCTTGTCGAATTCTTGATAATAGGTCATTAGCTTAAACCCAAGCACTCCGCCATCAACTATTGTTATCTCTTTGCTAAATTTATAATTTAGTTCCAGATATTTTTGAGCATAAACTCCAACCCCTTCATCGTAAAACATGACATTTCCAGCACCTACAACTGCTATTTTCATCTATACCTCCATTTCCTATAATAGGAGAGGCTTTGAGCCTCTCACTTTGTCATTCTTCTTTTACAAATTTACTCCCACCAAAAACGATAGCTATATCACCTTCACCCCAAAATATGGTTCTCCAAACTTGATAGTAGATATGAAACATAACCCAAGCAATTATTAAATACATCGTGATATGATGTGAAATCCTCACATCCATATATGTTCCACCTGTTACCGTCACAGTCCAATCAGTGGCAAGATGTAGCATTGTAGGCCACCAAGACCCAATTGAACTCTCCCCAGAAGCCAATCCATGAACATATAGTTGAAGTCCTGTTAAAAGCATCCAAGCTAATAATAGATGGAAAATAGTGAAAAATAGAGTATTGAAACTATCACTATGAGAGGAATCGAATTTTTTTCGTCTATTAAAAGTGATGAGGTTGAAAAATACTTCTAAAAACTCTTTGATATTTCTACTATTGGGAATAAGTTTTTTATATGGCTTCTCAAATCTTGAAAAGAAATAGAGATAAGCAATTACAACACTTGATACATCAAAGATAATAGCAATCATAAAGTGCAACCATCGATTCCAAGCCATCACCCATTTAGTTGCTGTTGGGTCAGATATAAAACTTGCATAGTATGGGTGTCCGATATAAAGTCCTGTAATTACAGCCCCAACCATAGAGATAGCCACTATCCAGTGGTTAATTCGTCCGAATAGTGTCATTCGTTCTATTTTTTTATACTTTGCCACAATTCACTCCTTAGATAGAGCAACTGGTGCTTACTTTGAATTGCCCTAACTCTTTGCCTTTTGTATCAACTATATGGACTGCACAGGCAATACACGGGTCAAATGAGTGAATAGTTCTCAAAATTTCAAGAGGTTGCTCAGGGTCTGCTACTTTGATTCCAATGAGAGCCGATTCATAAGCTCCCATTCTACCTTTATAATCTCGTGGAGCACCATTCCAAGTTGATGGAACAACTGCCTGATAGTTTTCAATCTTTCCATCTTTGATAACAACCCAATGGCCTAAACTACCTCTTGGAGCTTCTGCCATTCCATACCCTTTGGCATCTTTGCTCACCTCATCGAAATCAAACTCTGTCCAAGTTCTAAGGTCTCCACTGGCTACATTTTCAGCTAACTCATCAATCCAATCCATCATCACATCAGCCATAAGTTCAGTTTCAATAGCTCTGGCTGCCGTTCGTCCAACTGTTGAGAAAATTACATCTACTGGTGCTGGTTTATTTAGTCCAAGTTTTTCACCAAGTTTCTCTAAGAATCTTGTAGCATATTTTGTAATTCTCTCATCTTTTGCGGCAAGTCCTATAACAATTCTTGCAAGTGGTCCAACCTCTACCCTATTATCATCATAAAGTGGAGACTTTATCCACGAATATTTTTCATCGGTTTTAAGATATGCATATCCATCATCTTTTTTCTCTAATCCTGTATAGTGTGGTTTTGTTTCACCTTCAAATGGGTGGAGATTGGTATCTCCTTCATACCAAGAGTGAGAGACATCTTCGCTTATCTTACTTTGGTCTAATGGATAGAGTTTGGATAGGTCTCCATTCAATACAACTCCACTTGGAAATAGTTGAGATGCATTATAGAAACCTGTATCGTCAAGTTTGAAATCTCCATAAGACATAAAGCTCTTTAATCCTGAACCTGTTCCATCAAGTGCTTCATCTGAATAAACAGTTCCTGCCATCAAGACATCTGGTAAATATGCTCTTTTGATAAAACTTCTAAACTTATTTAAAAGTGATTTGAATTCTGCAATTCTTGCCGGGTTTTTAATATCCTGCACACAAGTAACTCCACCAACAACTATTGATTGAGGGTGAGGCATTTTTCCACCAAATATAGCCATCATTTTTGAAGCTTCTCTTTGCATATCGAGAGCTTGTAGATAGTGAGCTACCGCGATGAGGTTTTGTTCAGGAGATAATTTGTAATTTTTATTCCCCCAATATGCATTTGCAAAAAGTCCTAATCGTCCTTGTTTAACATATTTTTCAAGTCGTTCTTTGATAGTTTTCAGTTCTCCAACTCCGACCCCCCAAGGGTTATCACTCCATTTTAGAGCCTCTTCTGCTGTTTTTACAGGGTCAGCCTTCAAAGCACTTTTAATATCGACCCAATCAAGAGCATGGAGATGGTAGAAATGGACAACATGGTCATGCACATATAGAGAGCCTTGAAGTAGGTTCCGGACAATTCTTGCATTTTTTGGAATGGTAATACCGAAAGCATGTTCAACCGCTTCAATACTTCTTTGGTAGTGGGTTCCGGTGCAAACTCCACAAATTCTCATAGCAAGGAGACCTGCATCTCTTGGGTCTCTACCCTTTAAGATGGTTTCAATACCTCTAAACATTGTTGAAGATGCAAATGCATCTGTGATTACATTGTTTTCATCTATGACTGCCTCAATTCTTAAATGTCCTTCAATTCTTGTAATTGGGTCTACTATGATATGTTTTTTACTCATTTTTACTCCTTTTCCTATTCTGATTTTTTACCAGCTGTTGCACTAATTGCAGCGTGGATACCGATACCGATACCTGCAACTGTTAATAACCCTAATCCAAACTCATCAACAGTTTTTTCAACTCCACCAGTTGGAGCTTTAAAACGAGTATCTGCCATTGGTCTCTCTTGTGCATATTTATCCCAGAATTGTGGCTCACTACAACCAATACAGCCGTGTCCTGCTCCAATAGGCCAGTTCGTGCCACTGTTGTATCTCACAATTGAGCAGTTATTAAATGTCATAGGACCTTTACAACCCATCTTATATAAGCAGAAGTTATTTTTAGCCCCTTCATCTCCCCACTCTTCTACAAACTCACCTGCATCAAAATGGGCTCTTCTTTCGCAGTTATCGTGTATTCTATATCCAAATGCAAATTTAGGGCGATTGAGATGGTCAAGTTCAGGAACTTGTCCAGTTAGAACAAAATGTAAAATCGTTCCTGTAATGTTTGCAGGGTTTGCTGGACAAGCTGGAATATTGATAATAGGCTTACCTCTAACAATATCTTGAACTCCTACGGCTCCTGTTGGATTTGGAGAGGCTGCTGGAACTCCTCCAAATGTAGCGCAAGTCCCTACTGCTACAACAGCTGCACTATCTTTTGCTACTCTTAAAAGATGTTCTTCAAAAGTTTCACCTTTTGCACCTACTGTGCCATAATATCCATTCATAGCTGTTGGAATTGAGCCTTCTACAATACAGAGATATTTGCCTTTGAAAGTTTCTATTGCTTCGTCAAGATGTTCTTCTGCTGCATGACCAGCAGCTGCCATAAGTGTTTCATTAAATTCCAGTGAAATTGTTTCGAGGATTAGTTCATCAATAGTTGGAGCATCACTCCGCAAAATTGCCTCAGAGTTCCCTGCACAATCTTGAAGCTCTATCCAAATCACAGGCACTCTGTTCATAAGTTCGGCAGCTCTTGCCACCACAGGAGTAAATGAAGCTGGAAGCATTAACGATGCACATGTTGCACTTGCCCATTTTAAAAAGTCCCTTCTTGTCAATCCTTCACTATCAAGAAGTCCTTCAATATCTATCTTACTTGCAACTGGTTGAGACTCTAACTCGTTTAATCTATTTTCCATCTGTTTATAAAGTCTGTTGTAATACTCTTCTCCTCTATTTGTATTGACCTTAACCCCTTTTGAATTAAAGAGGTTCATCAACATATCTCTTCTATCCACTTGCTATCCTTCAAAGTTCTCATAAATAAATATGTATTTTAATCTAAATAATTTGAATAAATATGAGCTTAGAAAGAGATAGAACTAAAACTAAATAGAAGGTTTCTAATATCCGATATTTATACATACCATAAAATATATTTATCATTTTAGGAGCATAAGATGAGATTTACAAAAGCAATAGTAATAGGCACTCTTAGTTTAGCTACATCTCTTTTTTCGGCAGATGGTGAGAAAATATTTGATTCAAAATGTGTTATTTGTCATATTAAGACTAAACCAACAGATAGAGCAAGTTTGGTTGCTCCACCAATAATGGGAGTTATGAGACATGTAAAGATGGTTTATCCAAATAGAGAAGATGCTATCAATTTCATAGTCGATTATGTTCAAAATCCAACAAGAGAAAAGGCAGTTTGTATGCCTCAAAAAATTGCAAGATTTGGCTTAATGCCATCTCAAAAAGGGAATATCAACTTAGAAGAATTAGAACAAGTTGCTAAATGGTTGTTTGATAATTTTCCACCTAATAATTTTCGGGGATATTATAGACACGATGGATATTACAGACATGATGGATATTACAGACATGATGGATATTACAGACACGATGGATATTATAGACACGATGGATATTTTCACCATAATGGCGGATATTTTCATCACAATAGATAGATGATAGAAGATGGGGGGGGAGGAGACCCCCTGAACTTCTATTTACACAAGACCCAAAAGCCTTGATGAGGTTGAATTTTT
>DTUW01000117.1 GCA_012963895.1 Campylobacterales bacterium
GCTGCTTCATCAGCTACATGAGGTCTATCGTAGTGGATTACATAGGCAGATTTGACTGTTTCAGTTCTGGAAACATCGATTTTACCTCGATAGAATTTGAAATTGACAAGAGAAGAGCCAAAAGGTTTTTTGATTTTCAAGTAAGCATCACCTACATTGAATTTCTGCTCTCCCTTATCTTCATAGTTCGCCTTATCATTTCTAATATCCATAGAAAAGGAGGTATGTTTATCAAACTTTACTCCAAACTCGAATCGAACTCGTCGAAGGTAAGCATCGCTAAATGTCTCGTCTTCTTTTGATTCACTATTGAAATCTATATCTCTACTCTCAAATGTGCTTTGAACTCTCGCACCTACTTTCACTTCCATGTCTCTATTATCTTGTGCTTTAATATGAAAATTAGGGTGGGTCTGTTTTCCAAGCCAGAAATCAGGAGACTTCTTATTTATAACCGATGTTATCTCTTCACCGAAAAGAGAGGTTGCCAACAGTGGAATAGCTACCACTGAGAAGGAAAATTTTCGGTTTTCCATATATTACTCCAATAATTATGATATATAAAAAATATTAGTTGAGTTTAGTTACAAACCAATAACAGCAAAGGAGAATCGCCCCAAAATGGGACGAAATGAAGAAGACTAATTTTTTAGTTGGAGAAGGGTATTGAGCATTTGGTCAGAAGTAGTAATAGTTTTAGAGTTGGATTGAAATCCTCTCTGAACTACAATAAGCTTGGTGAGACTTCTACTCAAATCAACATTACTCATCTCTAAATATGAAGATTGAATAGTTCCTCTACCACCAGCACCAGCCTCACCTATCATAGCAGCACCTGAGTTAGCAGATTGGATAAATATATTTCCACCTTCACTCATCAATCCCTCATTATTGGTAAATCTTGCTACTGCAATTTTTGCAAGCCCAACAGATTTACCATTGGAAAATGTTCCTGTAACAACTCCTGATGGGTCAATTGCTACATCTACTAAATCACCAGCACCATATCCATCTTGTGAAATACCAGCCGTCTTAGTTTCAGCATCGAAAGAGGTTAAGCCTCCAAAATCGTTTATCTTTCCAAAATCCAAATTTATTATCTGATTCGGCTCTGAACCATTATTTCCTGTAAATCTTATAGTTGAAGGATTGACACTCGCAAGAGAACCATCAGGATTAAAGCTAACACTACCAAATAGAATATTTGGATCAGGGTCTCCCTCTATTGAACCAGGTTTTGGAACTGAAATCATCGTATCCCACTTATTTCCCTCACTCTTTCTAAAACTTACACTTAGGGTATGTTTAGAACCAAGAGAATCCATAATATCTATACTTGTCCCGTGTGTTGCTGCTCCAACTGCTTGGGTATATGTAGATTGTCCCGGTTGAAGAGCCTTAATATTCAGAGATTTCAACATGTCGGTAAATTTCTCATTATTATTAGTTCCATCTGTTATCTCAATAGAGACAGGAGCTCCACCAGTATTATTTACCTCAAATTTCCCAAATTCATTTATTGAAACTGCCAATCCTGTTCTATTTGCTAATAAAGTTCTCAAATCTTCGGTAGTTGTGAAATCTGTTCCATACACTAACTCCTCAGGAGTCGAACCATTGACGGAGATAGAAAAACTATTTCCCGGAACCAAATTAAAAGCATCTCCATTTTCATTATAGAGAGCTGAAAAATCTTCTGGCTTCTCATTTCCTTTATTAGTTAAAAAATTTCCATTGTTATCTACCGCAAATATAGGAGATGTCTTTTCGTTGTGGTCTCCTGAATTTAAATTAGCTTTCAATCGAACCGATGAGGTTGGTTGAGCTGGCATAGTTAGAGAGTTATCTACCTTTATTCCTTGAATAGTCGAACTGGTATCTATCTTACCAGTTTTGTCATCTCTTAACCACCCTTGAACTACATATCCGTTACTATCTACCATCATTCCATTAGCATCAAATTTGAAATCCCCAGCTCTTGTAAATTTGTAACTCTTTCCACCATCTGCACTAACTGTAAAGAATCCATCACCCGATAGTGCAATATCTGTTGCTTTATCTGTTTTCTCTAATGAACCTTGTGAAAAGATTTTAGAAACACTGGCAACAGATGAACCCAATCCAACTTGGACTGCATTAGTCCCTCCTAATCCCCCTTCTGGTGCTGATGCAATTTTAGAAGTTTGGGATAGCATGTCGGCAAAGTTTGCTCGGCTATATTTGAATCCCACTGTATT
The DNA here is from genome assembly GCA_012963895.1 of Campylobacterales bacterium. Taxonomy (GTDB): domain Bacteria; phylum Campylobacterota; class Campylobacteria; order Campylobacterales; family Thiovulaceae; genus UWMA-0117. The sequence goes on from DTUW01000117.1 coordinate 2,238, forward strand.
CACATTGGCAATGTTGTTACCTTCTACATCCATTGCCACTTGGTGAGCTTGAAGTCCTGAAACCCCTGCCCAAAGCGATCTCATCATCTTTCTATCCTCCAAAAAAAATATAATTTCAGTTTGTCATATATACCATAAAAATTCATCGACAATATTTAAAGGAATTAAAATGATTCGAAATATTGACTATCTTTTAGACAAAGTTCGACAACTACCAGAGTTGAAAAAGTTGAATAATTTCTACTGTTTTGAACATATTCGGAAAAATTTGGATATAGAAATTGTGAATATCTCGTTCAGGTCTGAAACTCTCTATATAGGAGTTTCCCACCCAACTCAAAAGATGATTCTCATGCATAGACTAAATGAGGTGAAGAACATTCTGGTAAATGAGCATACATGCGAATATATATCTCAAAATTTGAAAAAAATCTATGTCCATATATCAATGGATTAGAAAAGATATAATTTTTCATCAAACTTCATAAGGGTAAGAGTTGAGATATCTAATTCTATTACTTCTGCCAATTTTCCAACTATTAGCTATCCAGATAGAACTTAGAGAGGGGAAAGAAAACGGGGAAACTTACTCCACCCTCCACCTCATCAGTGAAGAGCCTGTATATTGCAAAAAGAAATTAGATGAGTTTGAAGAGATTTACGAAATAGAGTGCCAATTCTCATCGAGATATGGAAACAAGTTGAAATCATTTTCTAATAGTTACTTTGATGTTCAAGTTGAGAGGGATAGCAGAACGACCACTATAAAAATTCAACCTAGATACAACTCGGTTGTATTTAGTTCAGATTACGATATTCCAACTATCCAATATTTTTACCCTAGAAAAGAGAAAGAATTTGCCAAACATTGGTTAGTAATAGGATTTAAGGGGACGAAAATACCATATATCAATAGTAAATATTCCTATAATCCTAACAGAATAAGTTTTCCTGTGGAATTGAAATATAAAAATACTCCTTTTGTGGGTCCGTTAGATGTAGATGGACACCCTATAAAGGAGGAGAAGTCCAAAGATGTATCGGAGTATCTCAATCTAAAAAGTGAGTTTGCAAAGGGAAATTATAGAGATGTATTGAAAATGGTTCATCAGATATTGAACAAATACCCAGATACTCTATTCCGTCCCGAAATCATTATATACCAAATTAGAGCTCTCTTCAAATTGAAGGAGTATCAGAAGATAATCAATATAGCTAAGGGGTTTCTGAGAGATTACTCATCTCATGAAGGGGTTCCAGAAGTGTTGCTATATACCGCATATGTCCATAGTAAATTGGGATTTTTGGCATATGCTAAATACTATTTTCAGAGACTTTTTGAGGAACATAAAGATAGTGAATTCTCCAATCTAGGTTATGTCTATTATGGAGACGATAGGATATATCAAGGTAAGAGAGCAGAAGCTATTAGATATTACAAAAAGGCTCTATATTCTACAAAAGATAAGATGATAGCTACTAAGGCGGCCTATCGTCTAGGTAATGTCTATCTGAAAAGTTTGAAACCTGATGAGGCTGAATTCTACCTCAGAAAGGTTGTAGAAGGTAATCCAGACTATTTCAACCGAAAACCAGAAGCAAATTACAAACTGGCTAAGGATTTGGCAGATTTCAACAAAACAATTATTGCCTCCGATATTATGAAGATTATCTTAAAGGGTAAAAGTTTCGATGTCCTAGATGACTATGAGAATATGCTTAAAGATTTGGCTGTTTGGCTTGATATGAGCGGTAGAGTTGAAGAAGCCTATCAGGAATATACTAGGTATCTCAATACTTATGCCTACGGAATGTATGACAAGCTTATTAGAACCAATCGGGATAAGTTGCTATTTAAAAGAGGCGAGAAAAATGTAACTAAGTTGTTTGAGAATTACAATAAGTTGATAGAAGAGTATGGATTAGACTCAGAAGTTGGACAACAAGCAATATATGAAAAAGCAAAACTGCTACACGATATAGGTGAATATAGTATGGTTTTGAAACTAGAAAACGATTTGGAATTTGCTAAAAAGGCTTTTCCTGATGTAGAGAATGTGATTAGAGACTCTGCTATCAAAGATGCTGAAATCAAACTAAATAACGGAGATTGTGGAACTGCAATAGCTCATATCTTCAAATATAACATAGAGCTACCTCATCGCAATGACATGAAACTATATAGATGTGCTATGAAGAGCGGAAAATACCAATTAGCTGAAAAACTGGCTAAACGAAATTTAGAAGAGAGTAATCAGCTTCTGGATTGGGAATACAACTATGCACAGGTTCTAATAAAGACTAGTAGATATAAGAAGTTTTTAGAAGTTTCCGATGAGGTGATAAGTTTGATGGAGAGTGAAGGGACAGACAAATATCTCAATATCTACTATGATAGATTTAAGGCATTTGATATATTAGAAGACAATGAAAACATTCTCAAAACAGTCCAACTATTAGACAAGTATTTCAATGGAACATATCGCAACCTCCAACCATTTAAAAGAATAGTATCAATAGCAAAAGAGAGAAAAGACTATTTCATGATAGAGAAGTATGCGAGAAAAATAATGGAGATTCAGAGAAGACTAAATAGCTATGTTGAGACCCCTGAAATCGAGATATTACTAATTACCGCTTTGAAACATCAGAACAAATTAGAAGATGTGATAGATGTGGCAAACGAGTTATTAAAAAGGGATATAGATAGCGGGGCAAAAGCGAGAGCTTACTACGAATTAGGAACTGCTTACCAAAGTTTAGGAATGGACGATAAGGCGAAAGAGAGTTTTAAAAAGAGTTATGAAGCAGACCCTAATAACAGTTGGGGGAAATTGAGTAAGGACTATTTGGAGTTTTTCTAAAATAGATGGCGCGCCCGAAGAGATTCGAACTCCTGACCTACGGCACCGCAAACCGTTGCTCTATCCAACTGAGCTACGAGCGCATATTGTTGAAATTCTAATATATCGAATAAATATAGTCAAGTTATGAAAAATATTAATACTTGTCTATTTTCAATAATTTGTGTAAAATTCCAACCATAATTTTCTAAGGATAAGAGAGAAAATGGCAAAAGAGAAGTTTCAAAGAACTAAACCGCATGTGAATATTGGAACCATTGGACATGTTGACCACGGAAAAACAACTCTAACTGCTGCTATTACAGCAGTTTTGGCTATCAAGGGTGGTGCATCTCTTATGGATTACGACCAAATTGACAATGCACCAGAAGAGAGAGAAAGAGGTATTACAATTGCTACCTCACATGTTGAGTATGAGACAGAGAATAGACACTATGCCCATGTCGATTGTCCAGGTCATGCCGACTATGTAAAGAATATGATTACTGGTGCGGCTCAAATGGACGGAGCTATCTTAGTTGTTTCGGCTGCTGATGGTCCTATGCCTCAAACAAGAGAGCATATCCTACTATCTCGACAAGTTGGAGTTCCATATATTGTAGTATTTATGAATAAAGCCGACTTGGTAGATGATGAGGAACTTTTAGAACTTGTTGAGATGGAAATCCGAGAGCTATTGAGTGAATACGAATTCCCTGGCGATGATGTTCCAATTATTGTTGGTTCAGCTTTCAAAGCTCTTGAAGAGGCGAAAGCTGGAAATATTGGGGAGTGGTC
>DTUW01000118.1 GCA_012963895.1 Campylobacterales bacterium
CTCTTGTGATATTCGCATTTGTAACTATTGCTAATCTTCTCTTGACTATCCAGACCACATAAATAGTTTAGAGACTCTATCAACATATCTACACTAGCATCATCTGAGACTTTTCTAAGTCTTTTACTGGTTCCGTGTAGAAACTTTTTTATAGCTTGATAGGCTATCCTCTCTATATTCTCTTTTTCCTCTATCTCTATATACCCTTTTCTAACTGCCTTTTCCACCTCATCACTAACTGCATTTTGAGCTTTGATATATATCTTCTTTATCAGAGGTTCAACCGATAGAGTATTTACCCATTGAAAAAATTTAGATGTCCATTCTCCTACTATTTTATGAGCCTCTGCTATCTCTTGGGTTCTATCTTCAATATTACTATTTACAATCTCTTGCAGGTCATCAACTCTATATATCTCTATATTGCTATCTTCTGAAATCTCTATATCTTTTGGAACTGCCAAATCAAACCAATACCGCTTGAACTTTTTCGGTTCAACTATGGAGTTTGTAATAATAGGATTTTCCGATGAGGTGGCAGTAAAAAGAAGAGGAGAACTATTGATATAGCTTTCCAATTCTGAGAACTTGCCTATCTCTATATCCCCAATCTCTTTTGCTATCTCTTCTGCTTTTGAAAGAGTTCGATTGAGAAGAGTAATATTAGCCCCTTTTGAATAGAGATATTGAGCTACCAATCTACTCATCTCACCGGAGCCGATAATAGTCGCCTTGACCCCTCGCAAATTTGTGAAAATCTTTTCCGCCTGTTCTACTGCAACACTGGCGATAGATACCTTTTTCCTAGATATACCTGTATTTTGTCTAATATATGCGGAACACTTAAATCCGTAATGTATAGCTCTTGAAATCTTTTGGTTGGCAAATCCATTATCCAATGCAAATCTGAAAGCCTCTTTTATCTGTCCAACTATTTGAGTTTCTCCAATTACAAGGCTATCAAGAGAAGATATTACAGAAAAGAGGTGATATATAGCTCTCTCTCTTTCAAAGACCCTAACTATTTTGGATAAACGGGCAAAATCTATATTGGAGTGTTGGGAAATATCGTGAAGCAGATTGGAAGTGGTCTCCTCTATATTTGGAGTTGTAACGAAAAACTCTACTCTATTACAGGTATTCAATATCATAATTTCAGTTAGATAAGTTTTGGCTCGGGTCATAAATATATCAAGTTGCTTATCATCTTTAAAAGAGATGGAATCTCTATCCACAATATTGGTATTTTTGTGGGAGAAACTCAATAGAAGATATTCCATCTACTTAGTCCTATCTACCAACTTATATACAACTTCTACCAATTTGGTATTCTCTTCTGGTAAGGAATGAATCGCCTTTTCTGAATAGTGTTTAGCTACTTGGTAACTCTTTTCAATTGCTCCGCTACTCTGGAATTTGGAGAGTAACCAATTTCTATCGCTCTCTTCCAAAGTCTTTCCGTGAAGTGAAACCAACTTTTCCCTATCTGGACTATCTAATAGGTTGTAGAGATAGATATATGGCAGTGTTGTTTTACCTTCAACAAAATCGTTTAGATTTGGTTTTCCAAGTTGTTCGGCTGTTTGGGTGATGTCAAGAATATCATCGATAATCTGGAAAGCTATCCCCAAATTTTTTCCATACTCTCCAAATTTAGCACCATCTTTCCCAACTAAAATAGCAGATACTTTTGTAGCGGTCTCTATTAGTGAAGCCGTCTTATTGTATATCATCTCAAAATAGAGGTTTTCATCACTATTGAACTTTTTCGACAAATTGACATCTTGAAGCTCACCGATAGATAATTTCACAACACTATTTGCTATCTGTTCGATAATCTCTTTTTGATATTTTGCCAACTCTGCAAATGCTTTGGAGTAGAATATATCCCCTAACATAATGGATACTTTGCTACCTTCAACAACATTTATAGAGGGTTTGCCTCTTCTCATATCTGCATCATCTATTACATCATCGTGGAGAAGACTTGCAAGATGAATAAGTTCTATAATAGCTGAAAGGGGGACAACCTCATCACTACGATTTTGACCAATGTAAAACATCAATTGACTTCTAACCATCTTACCAGATTCAATAGAGTTGAAGAGATTGAAAATATATCTATCTTCTAAGTCTTGAATCCAAGTAGAGATACTATTCTGAACTTTTTTTAAATATTCCTCTTTTTCCATAGCCTGAATTATACATCATATTAGTTATAATCTTAGGACACCAATCCCATTAAAAGGTATTTTATGGAGGAAGTAAATCTCATTTTTGAGGCGACAAAGTTTGCAATATTGGGAATGGGAACCGTATTCATATTTCTCTTGATTATGGTCTATGTTCTCAATATTCAGGCTAAGATAGTCGGAAAGTTCTTTCCTGATAAGAAGAAGGAAGAACCGACTAAACAGATAAAAGATGATAAAAAGATTGTAGCAGTAATAACAGGAGCTATTATGGCTTATAAAAGGGGTAATTAGATGGCAAAGAAAAAAATTGATGTAATGGATACCACTTTTAGAGATGGTTTCCAATCTGTTTTTGGCGGTAGAGTTCTTATGGAGGACTTTTTTCCAGCAGTAGAAGCTGCACGAGATGCAGGGATAACCCATTTTGAATTTGGAGGGGGAGCGAGATTCCAAACTCTCTTTTTCTATCTCCGTGAAAATGCTTTTGAGATGATGAAGAGATTCCGCGAAATCGTTGGACCAGATGCTAACCTCCAAACTCTTTCGCGAGGTGTCTCATATGTCGGCTTAGATGTTGGGAGTAGTGAAGTTATTGACCTCAATATGAAGCTATTCAAAAAGTATGGAGCTACCACTATTAGGAATTTCGATGCTCTAAATGATGTCAATAATTTGAAGTTTCCAGCAGAGGCTATCAAAAGACACGGCTTAAAACATGAAGTAGTTGTAACTATGATGGATTTACCTCCTGGGTGTGAAGGGGCTCACGATGTTCCATTTTATGAAAAGACTTTAAGGGATATTCTTGATGCGGGGATAGAGTTCGATTCTGTGGCATTTAAAGATGCATCGGGAACAGCAAACCCTAAGAAGATAGGCGAAACTATCCGAATGGCTCGAAAGCTCCTAGGTGAAGATGTCCATATCAGATTACACACCCACGAAACGGCGGGGGTCTCTGTTGCTGCATATATTGCTGCACTTGAAGCGGGAGCCGATGGGATAGATTTGGCTCAATCTCCTGTATCGGGTGGAACTAGTCAGCCAGATATTTTGACAATGATACATGCCCTCAAAGGGACAGATTTCGATTTGGGACTTGATAAACATAAGATATTAGAATCTGAAAGAATATTAGAAGAGTGTCTAAAAGATTACTTTATTCCACCAGAAGCTACTAAGGTATCTCCACTAATTCCATTCTCTCCTATGCCGGGTGGAGCATTGACAGCTAATACTCAAATGATGAGAGATAATAAGATTCTCGACAAATTCCCATTAGCAATCAAAGAGATGGAAGAGGTTGTTAGAAAAGGTGGTTATGGAACTTCTGTAACTCCTGTATCCCAATTCTACTTTCAACAAGCATTGAATAATGTGATGTTTGGTAAGTGGAAAAAGATAGCTCCGGGTTATGGAAAGATGGTTCTAGGTTACTTTGGAAAAACACCAGTTGAACCTGACCCAGAGGTTGTAGCCCTCGCAAAAGAGCAGTTGGGATTAGAACCTACAACTGAAAAAGCCTTAGATATTGCCAACCGAGATGAGACGAAATCCCTTGACCATTTTAAAAAGATGTTAGAAGATGAGGGATTGGAGACAACAGAAGAGAACCTATTTATTGCCGCTTCATGTGATAAAAAGGGAATCAAATTCCTAAAAGGTGAAGGGGAATTCTTAGTTAGAAAACTTAGCGACATGGAACAAAATCAAGGAGGTAAAAAGATGAAAAAAGGTGAAGTTCAAGTATTTACGGTGAATGTTGATGGACAGAGTTACAATGTAACAGTTGTTGAAGGTGCAAATGCAAATATTGAGGTGAAAAATATCACTTCTGCCGACAATGGAGCTGATGTAACCCCATCGGGTGGAAAAGGAGCTATTGAAGTCCGCTCACAAACTCCGGGGAAAGTTTGGAAAATTTTGAAAAATGTGGGTGATAAGGTTGAAGCTGGTGAAAAAATTATGATTCTTGAAGCTATGAAAATGGAGATTGATATTACCGCTGAACAGGCTGGAACTATCAAATCTATTGAAGTGCGAGTAGATGATAGTGTAGAAGATGGACAACTCTTAGCTACTATGGAGTAGGATAGCAGAGATGGTAAAAAAGTTACTTCTATTACTCCTCTTCTCTTTCACTCTCCTTTTTGGTAATGAAGAGGGCGGGGAGGAGTTTGTAAAAAAAGAGTATCACCCAAAAACTTTGGTTGAGCTTGTAGCCAGTTTCTGGGAGACAACAGGAATAAAAGCAATCATAGATGTGAATGATGATGAGGTGGCTATTGACCCAGCAGGAGAGGAGAAAAAGTTAGGAGCTTTTGAGTCTTCTGTTGGACGGATAATTATGATTGGTATCGTCTTTCTCCTCTTCTACTTAGCAATTGCGAAAGGGTTTGAGCCTCTACTACTAATTCCAATCGCCTTTGGTGGATTACTTGCCAATATTCCATTAGCCCATATGACTGGACCAGATGGAATGTTGGGTATTATCTACAACATGGGGATTGCTAATGAGTTTTTCCCTCTCCTAATTTTCATGGGAGTTGGAGCGATGACCGATTTTGGTCCTCTATTGGCAAATCCTAAAACTGCCCTTTTGGGTGGAGCTGCTCAATTTGGAATTTTCGGTTCTCTTATTGGGGCGGTTGCTCTCGGGTTCGATTTGCAAGATGCTTCGGCTATCTCCATTATTGGAGGGGCTGATGGTCCAACTTCGATTTTTATCGCCAATAAGTTAGCCCCTGATATGTTAGGAGCTATTGCGGTTGCTGCATATTCATATATGGCTCTTGTCCCTGTTATTCAACCTCCAATTATGAAAGCATTGACAACAGAGGAGGAGAGAAAGATAAAAATGGGAGTTCAGCGACATGTTCATAAGATGGAAAAACTCCTATTCCCTCTAATAGTTCTCCTTCTCTCTATCCTAATTCTCCCTGAATCTACTCCGCTAATTGGAGCTTTTGCATTTGGGAACTTTGTGAAAGAGAGTGGGGTAGTTGAAAGACTATCCAATACTATGCAGAATGCCCTTATCAATATAGTTACAATCTTTTTAGGGCTTGGGGTCGGTTCTAAGTTGGCTGCCGATAAATTCCTTGTATTGGAAAGTTTAGGAATTATGATAATTGGGTTGATTGCTTTCGGTATCGGAACGGCTGCCGGAGTTCTGATGGCGAAACTTATGAATAAGTTTTCAAAAGAGCCTATCAATCCACTTATTGGGGCTGCTGGGGTTTCTGCTGTTCCAATGGCTGCAAGGGTTGTTTCAAAAGTTGGAGCGGAAGCGAGACCGGGCAATATTCTATTAATGCATGCAATGGGTCCAAATGTAGCTGGTGTTATCGGTTCGGCTGTTGCTGCTGGGGTGTTATTGAGTATCTTCAAGTAGTTTTTAGAGGGGTCATAGCCCCGCCCCTAAGGGGGAGGAGGAAAAAGATTTTAATTTCTGAACCAACAAAATATAACATTGTAAAATCTAAGGAGAAAATAGAAGATATAAAATGATGAAATATCCAATCAATGTAAGTTAGAATGTTTTGATGTTTTAAAGAAAAAAAATCTTGAAAAATGTTTTGTTATTTC
>DTUW01000119.1 GCA_012963895.1 Campylobacterales bacterium
CATGTATTTCGAGTAGCTCACCGTCTAGGGTTGAGCAATGCTAAAACTCCAAAAGGGGTAGAAAAGGATTTGACTACTATTTTTCAAACCGATTTGGGAAAACTCCATCAGGCAATGGTTCTTTTCGGTAGGTATTACTGCACTGCAAAAAATCCAAAATGTGATAACTGCATACTATATCAAGAGTGTATTAGTTATAATCAATAAAAACGGAGATTGAAATTGGTAGAGCTATTAGAGAAAATCGATAAAGCCACCTCATCGGAAGAGTTAGAAAAAGTTCGGATAGAGATTCTCGGTAAAAAAGGGATTTTAGCCAAAGAGTTTGCTAAATTGAAAAACTTACCTCCAAATCAGAAAAGAGAGGTAGCAAAAGAGCTGAATGAAATAAAACAGCAATGTTTAGAGAAGATAGAGAGAAAAAAAGAAGAGATAAAAGAGAAAGAACTCTATCAGAGAATGGAAAAAGAGAAGATAGATATATCTCTAATCTCCCACACCCTTACAAGTGGAGGCTACCACCCTGTAATAGAGACGATGGATAGAATATTGGACTATTTCCAAAAATTGAACTTCGCAATTGAGGAGGGGGGATTAGTTGAAGATGACTTCCACAATTTCGAGGCTCTCAACCTTCCAAAACACCACCCAGCCCGAGATATGCAGGATACCTTTTATTTTCAAGATGGATACCTATTGAGAACTCACACCTCTCCCGTTCAGATTCGAACTATGAAAAAACAGACTCCACCAATTAGAATGGTTGCCCCGGGAACTGTATTTAGAAGAGATTTCGATTTGACACATACCCCTATGTTTCACCAGATTGAAGGGCTTGTAGTTGAAGAGGCTGGGAAAGTCTCATTTGCAAACCTCAAAGCAGTTTTAGAAGATTTCCTAAGGTATATGTTTGGAGATGTGGAGGTGAGGTTTCGCCCGAGTTTCTTTCCATTTACTGAACCTAGTGCAGAGGTTGATATATCTTGTCTCTTCTGTGGAGGTGAGGGGTGTCGAGTCTGCTCCCACACTGGTTGGCTTGAAGTGTTAGGGTGTGGCATGGTTGATTCAAATGTTTTTAAGGCTGTCGGGTATGAGAATGTTAGTGGATATGCCTTTGGTCTTGGAGTTGAAAGGTTTGCGATGCTAATTCATCGAGTTCCAGACCTCCGTTCTCTCTTTGAAGCAGACTTACGACTACTGGAACAGTTCAGAAATTTATAAGATGGCTAAGCGGATAAAGTTCAATCTTATTCTCGATAATACCCCTGTCCGAGATTTGGAGGGGTTGAGAGATAACTTCAATTTAGACGATTTGCTCTCCTATTTTAAAAGTGGAGTTCTCCAAAGATGGTTAGAAGTTCGGGGATATAGAGAAGAGTTGCAGAATGTGGAGAGAATAGAAAAAGGAGTATCTATCGATGAGGTGGCTCGAAAATTGATAAATATCTTTCTCCCCGATGCTGTTCCAACCTCCAAAGAGATATACCATCTCCACTTTTTAGAAGAGAGAAGGGAATTTTTAGAGACCATAGAGAGAAATGAAACATATTACAAAACAATAGTTCAAGACTACCACGATAGATATGAAAAGTTGAAAAAAGGACTGATTCAGAATTGCGAAAACCTGCAATTCCTACTCGCTGGAATTAGTGAGATAGAAAATCAATTTCTACCCCTATTCCAACTCGAAGCCACCAAACTACTGAATTTCTATGGTGAGAACCATATCCTAATAGCTGTTGCATTTTTGCTAAATCGAAACTTACGAAAATATATATTAGAAGACAGAGAGATAAAATCGAAACTTTCCAATATTATCCAAATAAGAAATAAACAGATAAAAGAGATATACAACCAATTCAAAAGTTTCAGAGGATTAGATGAGAAATACAAAAGTAAGGTAAGAGTCTATCAAGGGGATACCTCTCAAAAGTGGATTAGAATAGAAGAAGATGATGTTTTGATACTGCAATCCAATGCAGGGACAAAATTGAGGGATATATATGAACCAGAACAGGAATACAGCCATGTATATGCTAAGGGTTCTATATTGCGAGGATTGGAGTTCCATTCATTTAAAAATAGCCATTTTGTGAAATATATTCGGTTAAAAGATATTGAGGGCTTTATTGGAGCTATCTCTATATTTCGAGGAGTAACAGATGGATATTGGAAAGATATTGAAACAGCTGATACAGAGTGTCTAATCCTTCAAATAGGAGAGGGTTGCTATATCCGTTCTCTCGGAAAACATGGAGAAGAGCTATCGGCAAATGATGTAAATGGAGAATTTCCACTATTACAAGGGATAGATTATAAAAGTAATTCAAAGAGCGAAACACTATATTACATCAAAATATCGCAATGAAAAAGATATATCTACTATTTTTTTTTACCTCTCTTCTCTTTTCACTAACTGACTTTGATAAGGGGATAAAGCTATTCCATCAAGGTAAATATCAAGAGGCTTACAAAATTTTCCAAGAACTTTCAGATGGAGGAATATTAGAAGATGATTTAGACCTCTACCTAGCAAAATCAGCTTTTGCTATTGGAAAGTATGAAGAGGCTCTAATTGCATTTGAGAGAGTGCTAATTGAGGCTGATGAGAACGATAGAGGGACAATAAATCAGATACGATTGAGTTTGGCTAAAACCTATTTGGCACTAAATGAGAATGAATTGGCTCGTAAGACTCTCTATGAGATATTGGACGAGAACCCGCCCCAAATTGTTCAAGATACTATATTTTCAATGTTAGAAGGTATCGATGAGAGAAAAAATAGAGTTTCTGAATCGCAACTAAACTTTTTTGCAAATTTGGAATTTGGATATGAAGAGAATATCAACTCTGTAACTTCTGAAAATAGCGATGAACAGATAGATAGTCTATATATCCACGAGATGGGAGGGATTGGAGCATACCACCGCTTTGGTGATAGTAGTTTTGCCATCAGTTCCAACCTCATCGGCTTCAACCAAAACTATATTGAAGATAGTAATTACAATATAGATTACTTCTCTTTTGAGATAGTCCCAATATACAAGATGGTAAAAAATAGCAATTTAGAACTACCAGCAAAAGTTGAATATAGCCAATTTGGAGGAGATGAACTATTTACCCAATACTCAACAGGGGTTAGGTTTCTGAAATATATTGAAACCCAATTTGTAAAGGCGATAGCTTTCGATACATTTATAAATTACAAATGGAGAAAGTGGGGAGAGGAACAAGGAGAAGATAGTGATTTCACAAGTTTCGAATATGGACTATCTACAAAGGTGGAATATAGAGACTATTTCCTCTCTTTTTTCTATTCCACAACCAAAGAAGAGGCGGAGACTGAACAGGAGAAACATAAGAACGAGATAGACAAAATTATCAATACTATCCGCCTAAGCTACTCTATTAGAAATATAGCCGATTTCCTAGATTTCACTTTCTCCTATACATTCAAAAACCGAATATTTACCGACTACCAAGCTATTACAGATAGGAACCTATCTACTGCTCAACAAGATAAAGAGGTTAGAAAAGAGAGGTATCACAATTTTGGAATTCTATTTTCCAAAGAGATATTGGAGGATTTGGAGGTATATATGAATCTAAATTACACTCTCCAAACTTCAAACCATATCTATTCCGAATATGATAGATTTTCTACCTCTGTTGGAGTAAATTACAAATTCTAAGGAAAAAAATGTTTATTCGCGATATTACCGAACTTGAAAAAAATAGCATTGAGATATTGAAAAAGGTAGATGTAGATAGAGGGGCATACTCAATATTAGGGCAGAAGATGAAGACCTATCTATTGTATATATCAGATGTCAATATCTACGGAGCAAATATTCTAAAACAAGATGCCCTATCGGTTGGTGCAGATTTTGCAGTTCCAAAAAATGCTATTAGATGCGAAAGTGAGAAGGTAGATGGAGTTTTGATAGCTACATATAAACAACTCCAAATACTTTCTAAAAAGGAACTTGCCCAACCTTATGGATTGAAAGAGATAGCTAAGGAGCTGAAAAAGTTTCTAAAAGCTTTCAAATATCAAGAGTTTCAACCTAAGATAATGGGGGTTCTCAATATCAACCAAGATAGTTTTTTCCCAAACAGCCGAACGAATATCCCACAACTATTAGAACGAGCAGAAGAGATGATAGGCGATGGAGCTGATATTTTGGATATTGGAGCTGTTTCCAGTCGTCCATTTAGCAAATCTATTCCAGAAGAGGAGGAGTTAGAAAGGGTTCGACCAGCTATCGATATTCTATTTCGGCATGGAATACATGAAAAGGTGGAACTTAGCATAGATAGCTATTCTCCAAAGGTTATCGATTATGCTCTATCCAATGGATTCAATATAGTAAATGATATTACAGGATTGCTAAACGATGAGGTAGCAAAGATTGTAGCTAAACACAATGCAAAAGTTGTAATTATGCATATGCAGGGAACACCTGAAACGATGCAGATAGACCCTAAATATAGTGATGTTACAAAAGAGGTATATTACTTTTTCCAAGAGAGAATCGAAAAGGCTAAGAGATTTGGAATTGATGAAGCCAATATCATACTGGATATAGGGATAGGTTTTGGGAAAACTCTCCAACACAATATAGAGCTATTACAGAGTTTGAAGACTTTCGCAACCTTTGGGAGACCTCTTTTAGTAGGAGTTAGTAGAAAATCGATGATAGATAAGATATTTCCAACTCCTGTTGAGGAGAGGCTACCCGGAACCCTTGCACTCCACCAAAAAGCATTGGAAAATGGAGCCTCTATTCTAAGAGTGCATGATGTTAAGGAGCATAAACAGATGGTAGAGATATGGAAAGCATTTTATAAAGTATAGGAGTAAGTGATGCTATTTCGAAAAGAGAAGAGACCTCAGATTTTGGAGGAGATAATTAGAAAAACTCGCGAAGATGTGAAGAAAAGGGAAAAAGAATTTCCAGAAGAGTGGCTAGGTCGGAGCTTAGCATTTAATCCATATGTTCCAAGAGATGTAAAAAAGGCTTTGAAATCGACAGAAGAGGATAGATATAGAATTATTGCAGAAATCAAAAAGGCTAGTCCGAGTAAAGGGGTAATTCGTGAAGATTTCGACCCTCTTTCAATCGCCCAAAGTTATGAGAGAGGGGGAGCTAATGCTCTCTCAATTCTTACAGAGCCTCACTATTTTCAGGGCGATATAGAATATATCACCCAAGTTAGGCGATATAGCTCACTCCCAATTTTGCGAAAAGATTTCATAGTTACAAAATATCAGATTCTTGAAGCCCTTGTATATGGAGCTGATTTCATTCTACTAATTGCTAAGGCTCTAAGTCGTAAGGAGTTGAAGGAGCTATATGAGTATGCTTTACATCTCGGATTAGATGTCCTTGTAGAGATTCATGATAAAAGCGATTTGATAAAAGCCTCTTTTGCAGGTGCTGATATTATCGGTATCAACCATAGAGATTTAGAAACTTTTGAGATGGATATGGAGCTATCGAGAAAGCTAATCCCACTTATTCCAAATGGAAAAATTATCATCGCTGAAAGTGGATTACATAGTCATGAGCAGTTAGAAGAACTCCACAAAATAGGGGTTGATGGTTTTCTGATAGGGGAGCATTTCATGAGACAAGAGGATTTGGAGAATTCTGTTAGAGAAATCAAGGGGGAGAGATAGCCTATATCTCTCGTAGTAGCTCCAACAGCTTAGTTGGAGTTAGTGAAAAGTTAGAACCTCTATATCTTTGAGAGGCTAAACTAA
>DTUW01000120.1 GCA_012963895.1 Campylobacterales bacterium
CTGTTGGAGCCGCTGGAATTCCGGGGGCGGGATTAATTATGATGATGGTTGTTCTTGATAGTGTCGGACTGCCTCACACCTATATCCCTCTAATTTTGGTTGTAGATAGGATATTGGATATGTTTAGAACTGCTACAAATGTTTGGGGCGATTTGGTAGCTACCAAAATCTTAGACACAAAAACCAAATTTGAAAAATAAATATAATTCTAACAATAGGATTTAACAATGGAGTTCAACGATATGAAACAAGAGATACAGAGCAGATTTAAAGATAACTGCGGATTTGGTTTGATAGCCGATATTAAAAATAGAGCTTCTCACCAAATTTTAGAGAATGCTATTACTGCATTAGAGAGAATGATGCATAGGGGGGCGATAGCTGCCGATGGAAAGACAGGAGATGGTAGCGGTCTGCTTCTTTCGATGCCTCATCAATTTATGAAAAAGGTTACTTCACAGGCTGGAATAGACTTGCCAAACCAGTATGGTGTGGCTATGGTCTTTACAAAAGATGAAAAACAGATTGAGAGATTTTCAGAAGTTTGCGAAGAGAATGATATTAGAGTTCTCTATATTCGAGATGTTCCAGTAGATAAAAATGCTCTTGGAGAACAGGCTCTCCAAACTCTACCGATGATAAAACAGATTGTCGTAGTTCCAAATTCTATTATGGCAACTAAGAGATTTCGAGCCCTTCTATATTTGGTGAGAAAGATTGTGGAACACGAGTTTGAGGGAGATAGAGATTTCTATATAGCAAGTCTTAGCGATAGTGTTCTATCTTATAAAGGGTTGGTTATGCCAACTCATATTAAGGAATTCTACAAAGATTTGAATGATAGAGATTTCCAAATCTCATTTGCCCTATTTCACCAAAGATTTTCCACCAATACCCTTCCAGAGTGGAGATTGGCTCAACCATTTAGAACCATTGCACATAATGGGGAGATAAATTCAGTTTCAGCCAATAAATTGAATGTCCAAATCAAATCGGAAAGTATGAAAAGTAATATCTTTTCCGATGAAGAGCTGGAAAAACTATTTCCTATTATCCAAAAAGGTGGTTCTGATAGTGCTTCGTTTGATAATTTCTTTGAGTTCCTAATCATCAACGGAATGGACTTTTTTAAAGCTGTTCGCTCTATGGTGCCTGCCCCTTGGCAAAATGCTCCATATATTGATGCTGAAATGAGAGCATATTACGAATACCAAAGCTCTATCTTTGAAGCTTGGGACGGACCAGCAGCGGTTAGTCTAACAAATGGTAGATATATTGCAACTGTCTTAGATAGAAATGGATTGAGACCTGCAAAGTATGTAATTACAAAAGGCGGAACTTTCTTAGTCTCTTCTGAATATGGAGTAATAGATATTCCAGAAGATGAGATAATAGAACGGGGTCGGCTCCAAAGTGGAGAGATGATAGGGCTAGATTTGAAATTTGGAAAGATTTTGAAAAATGGCGAAATAAACGACTATCTAAAAAGTTCGCAACATTATGGAGAGTGGCTAAATAGCAATACTCTCTATATCCAAGAACATATCAGCGAACCAACTTGCGATATTGATGGTTGTGATGAGACCCTCCAAACTAAACAGCAATATTTCAATATTACTCACGAAGTAATAGAGCAGGTAATAGAGCCTATGTTCAAAGACGGCAAAGAGGCGGTTGGCTCTATGGGAGACGATACTCCACTTGCTCCATTTTCTAAACAACATCGAAACTTTTCCGACTTTTTTAGACAAAAGTTTGCACAGGTAACCAATCCACCTATCGACCCAATTCGGGAAAAGGTGGTAATGAGTCTAAATACAGGTTTTGGACAAATATCCAATATCTTAGAAGAGAGTCCAGAACATGCTAAGAGAATAAAGACCACCTCCCCTATTCTTACCCAAGAGGAGTTTGATATTCTTCTCTCTTTTGGAGATGAAGAACACCCACGATATGAGGAGATATACAAGAATAGAACCTATTCTACTATTATGAAATCTTCTCTGAAAGAGTCTCTAAATTCGCTTGTATATAGAATAGTAGAAGATGTGAAAAGTGAAAATATTAGAGTTGTCATTCTTTCAGATAGAGAGGTTTCCAAAGAGTTTCCAACTATTCCGATGTTGATGGTTGTAGGAAAATTGAACCAAACTCTATTGGAGAACAAAATCCGCCATAAAGTCTCTATCGTAGCTGTTAGTGGTGAGGTGCATGATTCCCATAGTTCTGCAACTCTCATTGCATTTGGAGCTACCGCTATCTATCCATATCTACTCTTTGCAACAGTTCATGAACTCCTCAAAAATCGACCTCATCAAGAGTGTAAAGATGGATTGAAATCGGTTAGAACTGCTTTAAATAATGGACTTTTGAAAATCATGTCTAAAATGGGTATCTCTACTATTGCATCATATAGAAACTCTTCACTATTCGACATTATCGGACTTTCAAAAGAGATTACTATTGATTGCTTTCCAGATGCTGTAAATCTTATAGATGGACTTACCTATCAAGATATTGAAGAGAGAATTAGAAAAGCCCATTTAGATGCATTTGAAGATAGTGGATTTAAGAGAATCTATCCTCTCGATATAGGAGGCTTCTACAAATATATATCTGGTAAAGAGTTTCACGACTTCTCCCCTGCGGTAATTCATGCAATTCACGAGGGAACAGAAGGGAAAGGGTTCGATAAATTTAGAGAGTTAGTAAATAGTAGAGGGTTGAAATTTATCCGAGACTTTTTCAAACTGGAATCTGATAGAGAACCTATATCTATCGATGAGGTTGAGCCGAGAGAGGAGATATTCAAAAGATTTGCAACCGCTGCTATGAGTTTAGGTTCAATTTCACCAGAGGCTCACGAGGCATTAGCTGAGGCGATGAATAGAATTGGAGGACAATCCAACTCGGGAGAGGGTGGAGAGTCAAAAGAGAGATTTAAGACTATCAAGAATAGCAAAATCAAACAGGTAGCATCGGGTCGATTTGGAGTAACTCCTGCATATTTGAGAAGTGCAGAAGAGATTCAAATCAAGATAGCACAAGGGGCGAAACCGGGAGAAGGCGGACAGCTACCGGGTCATAAGGTAACCCCTCTAATTGCAGAACTTAGATATACAATTCCGGGAGTAACTCTAATATCTCCTCCACCTCATCACGACATCTATTCAATTGAGGATTTGGCTCAACTCATTTTCGACCTTAAACAGGTAAATCCAGATGCAAAAATAGCGGTAAAACTTGTTTCAACTTCTGGGGTTGGAACGATTGCATCAGGGGTAGCAAAAGCATATGCTGACAAAATCATAATATCGGGTGGAGATGGAGGAACGGGAGCAGCTCCACTTACATCTATAAAATTTGCAGGTAACCCTTGGGAGATAGGACTATCAGAAGCTCACAACTCATTAAAAGCGAATGGACTCCGTGAGTTTGTGGAACTTCAAACAGATGGAGGATTGAAAACGGGGCTTGATGTTGTCAAAGCTGCTATTTTGGGGGCTGAAAGTTTTGCATTCGGAACAACGGCACTAACTATATTGGGTTGTAAGTTGTTGAGAGTTTGCCATCTAAATAGATGTTCAGTGGGAATTGCTACCCAAGACGAAACCCTAAGAAGCGAACACTATAAAGGGACTGTGGATAAGTTGATTTCATATTTCACCTTTGTAGCTGATGATATTCGAGAAATTTTGGCAAAGCTTGGATATTCATCTCTTGATGAGATAATTGGAAAAACTCACCTATTGAAAGTGATAGATGATGAGTTTGCTAAAAAGTTCGACTTTTCAAATATCTTGATGAGAATTGAGGGTAAAGATACCTGCACCTATGAGCATAACGAGCCGTTTGATGATAACTCTTTTGAAAAAGAGATATTGAAAGAGGTTAGAACGACTATCAAAAATCCACAAGACAATATAGTCATTCACCGCGAAATCAAGAACCTCAATAGAAGTTTTGGAGCGAGAATATCCGGCGATATAGCGAAATACTATGGAGATAAGGGATTACCTGAGGATAGTATCAAAATCAACCTATCGGGAACTGCTGGACAATCCTTAGGAGCTTTCTTGATAAATGGAGTTTCCATATACCTAAATGGAGTGGCTAATGACTATGTTGGAAAGGGCATGAGTGGAGGAAAGATAGTAATATCTTCTAAACTTCAAGGGGATAACTTTTCTATCCTTGGAAATACATGTCTATATGGAGCAACAGGAGGAAAGCTATTCGCTTCTGGTTCGGCTGGTGAGCGGTTCGCTGTTAGAAATTCTGGAACTATTGCAGTTGTAGAGGGAACGGGCGATCATGCTTGTGAATATATGACAGGTGGGATAGTCTGTATTCTTGGAAAAACCGGGTTGAATTTTGGAGCAGGTATGACTGGTGGGATTGCATTTATCTACGACAAAGAACATACATTTATTGAAAACATGAATCAGGAGCTAATTCAAGCCACTCGGATAGATACGGACGACACCAATGAAACTCGCCACTACCTAAAACGACTTTTAAAAGAGTATTACAACGAGACAGGTAGCAAAAAGGCTAAATATATCTTAGACAATTTCAGAGCTGAAATTAGAGATTTCTGGTTGGTTCAACCTAAGAACATGAAAAAGTTGATTCTAAATCCTGATGATGGCGATTAGTAATGAATAGCTTTGGACGACTATTCTCTTTTACAACCTTTGGAGAGTCTCACGGTAAAGCTGTTGGGGTTGTGATTGATGGGGTTCCGGCTGGGTTGGAGTTTGATGAAACCTTTATCCAAGATGAGGTGGATAGACGACGACCTGGGCGGAACTCTTTCGCCACCGCTCGTAAAGAGAGCGATAAAATAGAGGTTCTTAGCGGAGTTTTTGAAGGCAAAACAACAGGGACACCGATAGGGATAGTGATATACAACACAAACCAGAAGAGTAAAGACTACTCTAAGATTAGGGATATTTTTCGTCCCGGACATGCAGACTTCACCTATTTCCACAAATATGGAATTAGAGACTATCGAGGAGGTGGTAGAAGTTCTGCGAGAGAGACAGTAGCCCGAGTGGTTGCTGGTGCAGTAGCAAAATTGGTATTGAGAGAATTGAAAATAGAAGTCCTTAGCGGAGTTTCACATATCCACGGTATTGGTAGTAGTGATTATAACTTTCACCATGCTAGAAAGAGTGAAATATACTCCCTTACTCCAAAACTTGAAGAGGCACAGAAACAGGCAATATTGGAGGCAAAAGAGAATCACGATTCTGTTGGAGGGACGGCAGTAGTTCGGATAAAACATATTCCGATAGGTCTTGGAGAACCGATATATTACAAACTTGATGCAGTTCTTGCTGATGCTATGATGAGCATCAATGGAGTGAAAGGGGTTGAAATAGGTTCTGGTATAGATTCTACTACTCGTCTTGGGTCTGAGAATAATGATGAGATGGATAGACACGGATTTATATCAAATAATGCAGGTGGGATTTTGGGTGGTATCAGCAATGGTAACTATATTGATATAAAAGTCCATTTTAAACCTACCCCATCTATTTTCCGCCCTCAAACTACCCAAGATATTTTTGGCAATGTTCAAGAGTTGAAACTCAAAGGGAGACACGACCCGGTTATTGCTGTTCGCGGTTCAGTGGTAGCTGAGGCGATGGCTTCAATCGTATTGGTCGATATGTTGCTTCTCAATATGGGGCGGACGATAGATGGAATTCGAAATTTTTACCATAAATAGAGATGTCAATTAGTAGATAT
>DTUW01000121.1 GCA_012963895.1 Campylobacterales bacterium
AGAGGAACTAGAAAATTTGTAAAGGTCTTGAAGACTATTCCAAAGATAGTTGCAAAAGAGAGAGGATACTCTCCAAGTCGGATAGTGATATAGTATATATACCCAAAGACTATTAGAGCAATAGCGGTAGCCACTTTCAGATAGAAGGGGGCAAACAGAAAAATAGCCACTATCCAAAAGAGACCCCAAAACCAATCCAGTAGTTGTAAATACCTTAGAAAAATAGCGATATATTCCCTAAGTCCCAATTTGGAGGTATCTATATATTTGACAAATGTCCAACTACCAATAAACCACCTTGCTCCCTGTTGGATACTTTTCCAAAAAGTCTCCGGAACAGATGAATATTCAAAGAATGGCAATGGCTTAGAATGGTATCCGTTTAGACAGGTTTCATATCCAAAAACAATATCTTCTGTTAATGTCTCTTCATGAAATAGGATATTGTAGAAAATTTCTCCTTTAACAAATAGCCCGTGTCCTACTAAATAGGTAAATTTTCCATTTAGGATTGCTGGTATCTCATATGCAAGAGAGAAACGGGTTTGGTATATTGCTGAACCTAATGAGAAGATAGAACTATTTGGAATATATCTAATAGGCATTTGGTATATATCCCCTGACAAATAGGCGACATATTCAAACACTCCAAAATCTGGACGAGAATCGACATCAAAAATTGCAATATACCCCTCCAAATCTATTTTAGATAGTGCATAGTTCAACTGAGTAGCTTTGTATCCAATTGTATTAGGGGAGACGATAATTTCAAAGTCTGATAACATCTCTAATATCATCTTCCCCCTACAACCTGCTAACCTCTCCCGTTTTGTTAAAACAAAAATAGGTTTTATTGGAGACTTCTTCCAAAATTCGATAGTCTCCCTCAATATCTTATCTTCACAATAGATAGGAATTAGGATAGTGATAGATTTTCTATGTTTCCCTTTTTTCTCAGGTTGAAAAAAGATATTCCAAGTTTGGAAGATTCCTATCAATTGCTGAAAAACTCTATAATAGAGATAGCTAACAACTATCCAAAAAAGATATTCCATAAAAAACTATTTTTTCAATTTTCCTCTGTTTTTTTCCAAAAATAGTTTTGTTCTATCCTTTTTCTCCTCTTTGCGATGAGGTGGAGTGGAAAAGTTAGCTAATAGAAGCGAACCATCAGAGAGGAGGGCTATTTGGAGAATTCGGATAGTATCTATTGTTACTCTACTCTCTTTAATATTTACCCCTTGTCCAAAACCGGCTTGAAATACCAATTTTCCATCTTGAATCTCCAAAGTTTCGAAACTATATCCAGCTAAATCGAATCGAACATGTTCATCTTTCTTAGGAAAGAGTTCAGGGATATTTGGACTCAAATTGATAAATTGGGAAATTGTAACTATTGAGAACTCTTCCCCCCTCTCAATTAGAAGATTTAGAATATCTTCTATATATCTTTGGGTAATTGCAACGAACTTATCAGAAGATGTAATATTTTCCATTCTCTCTCCTATGCTTCACAAGCTCCACCTATATCTGGAATGTTTCCATTACTCTCTAATATGGTGTTATTCTCTCCACTCACCACCTCATCTCTATCAGCTATCACCTTTCCATTATGGACTATTGAAAAAGAGATTTTGGATACTCCTCGAACCGTATTCAGAGTAGAGCAGTAGGTTTCGATAGTAGATAAGACCCATCTTCTAGCGATGAGGTCGTCAGCATCAGAATTGAAGCTATATATTAGATGGATTTCATTGAACTTTTTAGGGTGGGTTTCGTTACGAACAATATCAGCCTCTATGTTGAGATGTGAAATTGAGTATCCCTGTTGCTTAGGCAACATTACCATGTCGGTAGCACTACATGCCACCATTCCAGAGGCGAAATATTCGACTGGTGAGATAGTAGATGGTCGAATCTCGAAACTACTTTTAGATGTCTTAGCCTCGAAAACCATAGATTCAGAATCGTATCCCTCTTTATGTGAAATTGAAACTTTCATGTATCCTCCTATATTTTGACTTCTGCAACAACTACACCAAATTTCACTTTTTCAAAAGGTTGAATAACAGGTCTCAATAGTCCCCGTTCTGCTATAACTACAACGGTAGAACCCATTTTAAAATAGCCTAAATCTTCACCCTTTTGAATTCTGAGATTTTGATATATATGTGATTGGTTAGCCCCTGCACTGGTATTGGTTTCAATCCTCGAATCGAAATTCACTACCATTTTACCAACATTTAAGGCACCAATCAGGACGATATAGAATAGTTTTCTATTTTCAGTCTCACACTCAATTACAACCCTTTCATTTTCTACAAATAGATTTAGCTTACTTTGGAGATATTGCATATTTACGGGATAGAGCTTACCAGGAAAATAGAAAAGTCGTTTTATCTTAGCATCATATGGCATATGATAATGGTGGTAGTCGCGAGGAGATAGATAGAAATTTATATAGTCTCCATTTTCAAGACGACCCAAAGCTGTTTTATCAATCTTATCTCCAAGGAGTTTCTGGATAGAGTAATCTATCCCTTTTATTTGTAGAGCCAAACCTCTATATACTTTACCTACTTGGGTAATAGTTCCATCGACGGGAGATATAAATTTCTGTTTTGAGGAGGGAACTCGTCGGGGGTGTTGTAGTGAGCGGGTAAATAGTTGATTCAAACTCTCATACTCATCGGGCGAACGAAATTCGCTCATATCAATATCAAATATCTTTACATAACTTCTGTTGATAAATTTTTGGATAGGTTTTGGAAATGGATAAGATGCAAAAGCTCCAAATATCCTAGATACCAAATTGGTTAGTATCAACTCTCTTCTCCTTATAAAATTTCGTGAAGACGGTTAGCCTCTTTCATCTTCTTTTCAAGTTCGTCCCATCTCTCCTCTTCAATTAGCAAACGGAACTGCTCCAATTCACTTTGGAAATATGAGATAGAACTTAGAATATTATCTCTATTCTGATGAAAAATATCCCTCCACATCTTAGGCGAACTCTTAGCCAATCGGCTCATATCTCGAAATCCACCAGCCGAAAGATTGAGAATACTCTCTCTATTTTCTTGTGCTAAAACACTATTAGCGAGTGAGAAGCTAATAGCATGGGGGAGGTGGCTAATCCAAGCGGTATGGGTGTCGTGTTCGATAGAGTTCATATAGATAATTTTCATTTCAAGAAGATTGAATATCTCCTTAGCATCTTGAATCTGTTTCTCTCCACTCTCTTCAAGGTCGCATAAGACAACTACCCTATCTCTATATAGTGATTTCATACTTGCCGATGGTCCAGATTTTTCAGTTCCTGCCATTGGGTGGGCTGGAATGAAATTTCTTCTAAGTCTTTTTGGAATAGATTGGACTATCTTCGCCTTAGTGCTACCCATGTCAATAATAGTAATATCCTCTTTCGGATTTTTCAATTGGTGCAATACTTCAACTATTCCATCAACAGGAATTGCGAGAAATAGAATATCTACCTTTTCAATTTCATCAAACGGAACTACCTCATCGACTAATCCTAACTTAGTAGCCTCTTCACAATGGAGACTATTCCTATCGTATCCCAAAATCCTATATTTTCCACTCTCTTTTAAAGCAAGTCCGAGAGAACCTCCTATTAAACCAAGTCCAATGATGCCAACTGTTTTCATATCCAATCTTTTTCTGAGTTTGAAACATTTTATAATATATTGACTTTGTCGATTGTAAATATAGAATACAATTCAAAGGATTGAAAAATGAAAAAATCTATTGCTTTACTTTCGGGTCTAGCTCTTACCTCTGCACTAATAGCAGAAGTGGCACCAGCTGAACCAAAACCACCTCATCTATTTATAAAAGGTGGAGTTTGGCAACTGTTTGGAACAAACGAGGAGATAGATTTAGGAAAAACTTTTGCGGGTAAAAATGTAAAAGTTCTTTGGACTTGGGATAACTTTGAAGCTGATGGAACTAATATCCCTTGGAAAGCCTATTCAACTGAGTTTGCAATGAGACAAGCCTTAGAAGATGGAAATTTCCCAGTTGTCAATATTATCCCTCCAAATCAAGGGTTCTGGGTAATGAGTTATGAGGATATTGATGTGGATATTGTTCCATTCAATCCAATTGAGTTCCAATTCCCAGCAGACATGCCACAAGATTTCTTTTCAGTTCCACAAGGTGAGCTAATCGATAGCTCTATAAAGCTATTTAGCAAGTTTGGAGATAAGTTGCAGGTGAAAGTGATAAATGAAGATAGTGATATTTTCACTGTCGATTATGACAACGACATTTTTCCAGCAGGAACAACAGCAGAAGGGGTTGATTACAACTTCTCTATTTCTGGGGACAATGTAGGGACTGGTCAATTTACACTAGTTATAACTGATATTGTTGTAGGTGAAGATGGCATCAATGATAGAAACTACACCATTGAAATTCCTTTCAAAGTAGATGTTTTCGACAATAGCAATACGGAGGCAAATATTACTGCTGATACCAATACTACTGATAGTAATACTAGCTCCTAGAATATCTCTACTTTTTCGAGGGGTGTTACCCCTCTCCTTCTGAAACTCTTTCACTAAAAATCACATTTTCCATTTTTAGATAAAATATTTCTTATACATCACATATCAAGGATTGTTATGAATATCCACGAATATCAAGCAAAAGAGATATTTCGTAAATATGGAGTTCCAACTCCAAGAGGTTTAGTAGCTGATACTGTTGAAAAAGCGGTAGAGAATGCAAAAGAGTTAGGCGGTAGTGTTTGGGTTGTGAAAGCCCAAATTCATGCAGGTGGTCGAGGTAAAGGTGGAGGGGTGAAACTTGCCCGTTCTCTCGATGAGGTTGAAAAATATGCCTCTGAAATTCTCGGAATGCAACTAGTTACCCACCAAACTGGACCAGAAGGGAAAAAGGTTCATAAGGTATATATTGAAGAGGGGGCAGATATTCAATCTGAATACTATCTCTCTATTGTCCTTGATAGAGCAAAAGAGATGCCAACTATCGTTGCCTCAACTGAGGGGGGAATGGAGATAGAAGAGGTAGCTAAGGAAAGTCCAGAGAAGATTATTAAAGTAGCTATCGACCCTATGATTGGAATTCAAGGTTTCCACCTGCGAGAATTAGCTTTTGGGCTTGGATTGACCAAAGAAGAGCAGAAATATTTTGGAAAACTTGTATCAGCTCTATATAGAGTATATGTCGATACTGATGCTGAACTTGTAGAAATCAACCCTCTTATAAAAACAGGTAACGGGGAGTTCTTAGCACTCGATGCAAAGATGGGATTTGATGATAATGCTCTTGGACGACACCCAGATATAGCAGAGATGAGAGATTTAACAGAAGAAGAACCAACAGAGATTGAAGCTAAACAATATGGTTTAAGCTATGTAAAATTAGATGGTAATGTTGGTTGTATGGTAAATGGTGCAGGACTTGCAATGGCTACTATGGATATTATCAAACACGAAGGTGGAGAACCTGCCAACTTCTTAGATGTTGGAGGTGGTGCAAATCCTGAAACTGTTGCCAAAGGGTTTGAAATTATTCTAAAAGACCCAAATGTAAAAGCTATCTTTGTAAATATCTTTGGTGGTATCGTTCGATGTGATAGAGTGGCTAACGGAATTTTAGAAGCTACCAAAATGACTGAGGTAAATGTTCCTGTTGTAGTTCGACTCGATGGAACTAATGCAGAGGAGGCAAAAATTATCCTCCAAAA
>DTUW01000122.1 GCA_012963895.1 Campylobacterales bacterium
CAAGCACTCTAACCATACTGAGCTACACCCCGTCAAATTTCAGGCGGAATTATATTGGTTTTGTTTTTCATTGTCAAGTTCTTGTATATATTCAAAATATATTGTCCAATATTTACTACATCTTGAAATATTACAATTGATTGGATAAAATACTGCTCGTATTTTTGATGGGTCAATAGCTCAGCTGGTTAGAGCAGACGGCTCATAACCGTCTGGTCCGGGGTTCAAGTCCCTGTTGACCCACCACTCCTTTGTAGAGATTTCTCATGAACAAAATATATCTTCTACTACTTACTCTTCCTATATTTCTACAAGCCAATAATTGGCAACCAATCCATTGGGCTGTCTATAACGGAGATATATCAAAAATTAAAAGAATGGTGGCTCATAACACCTCTTTGCTTGACAGTAGAACTGATGGAGGGCTTACACCTCTTCATATAGCTGTTAAAAAACGGGATTTGAAGATGATTGAGTTTCTCTTAAAAAATGGGGCTGATATTGATTCCCAAGACAATCAAGGACGAACCCCTCTCCACTACGCAGTTTCCCAAAGAAAGATAGATATTGTCAAATACCTAATTTTGAATGGTGCAGATATTGAAATCCAAAATAGTCACGGAGTTCGCCCAATCCATCAGGCAGCATATTCAGGAAATTTGGAGGCTATAAAGTTTCTAATTAGTGCAGGAGCGAAACCTTTTCCAAAAACTAATTCTGGTTCTACTCCTTGGGAGATAGCTATTGCAAAAGGAAATTTTGCAGTAGCTGACTTTTTCCTCTATTTTCGAAAGAAATTACAAAATCATAAATAGAGTTTCAATATCTTATCCAACTCCTCTTTATCTATCGGTTTAGAGATATAGTTATCCATTCCATAAGAGAGAAATCTCTCCCTATCTCCTTTTATCGCATTTGCTGTAAGGGCAACTATTGGAGTGTGTTGAATTCCTTTCTCCTTTTCATACTCAATTATCTCCTGTGTAGCTTCAACTCCATTTTTTAGAGGCATATTGATGTCCATCAATACCAAATCAAACTCTCCATTTTTGAAAACTTCTACCCCCTCTTCTCCGTTCTCTGCAATAGTTACCTCAATTTCCAACATCTCTAACATGAATGTGATTAGTTGCTGGTTTATTTCATTATCTTCTACAACTAATACCTTTTTACCTCTAAATAGTATCTCTTGGTTCTCATCTTCTCTCTCTTCAACTTCTCTAAACTGCGATATGAATCTATTCAATGCATTGAAAATCTTCGATGCATTTATTGGGTGGAATACCACCTCATCAAAATATCTCTTCTCCTCTTCTGAAAGCTCAAACTGCTTATCAGTTATCAAAATCTTGGATATGTTGTCCTCTTCTATTCTTTTCAACAATCTACTATCTATATCTGTGGATAGAAAAATTACAACTCTTGGAATAGGTATCTCTTCAAACTCATCAACAGAGTTGAAAACTTTGTAATTGAGTTCGAAAGCTTGAAGATAGTCTTTTAGGAGGTTCTCATATATCTCATACTTGGACGAGTGGAGAATTGCCACATTGATATTGGTCTCCTCTTGAAATATATGGTCGCTCTCTCTCTGGATAGGGAACTCAATCTCAAAGTAAAATCTGCTCCCTTTTCCAACCTCGCTTTCTAACTCTAATTTACTACCCATAAGTTTTAGCAAGTTTTTGGAGATTGCCAATCCCAATCCTGTTCCTCCAAACTTTCTCGTAGTTGAGGAGTCGGCTTGTGCAAATGGGTCGAAGATAATTTTTTGCTTATCTTTTGGAATACCTATCCCGGTATCTTCAACTGAAAAGAGTATCCTAACCCTTTTATTACTTTTCCAGACTTTCGATATATCTACCTTTACAACTCCACCGTTAGGGGTAAATTTTATAGCATTGCCGATGAGGTTGATTAAAACCTGTTTTACCCTTAGAGCATCTCCGTAAATCACTTCTGGTAGGTTTGGGTGGATAAATGAAATAAGCTTTATCTCTTTTTCGTAAGCCTTTGCAGTAAATAGCTCTATCACATTCTCGAACTCTTCAAATAGGTTGAATTCAGAGTTTTCTATCTCCAATTTACCGCTTTCAATTTTGGAGAAATCTAGAATGTCGTTGATGATGTCCAAAAGAGATAAGGCACTCTTAGAGATGATTTCTACAAACTCTCTCTGTTTAGGATTCAATTCACTCTTTTTCAAAACCTCAGCAAATCCAATAATCCCATTCATAGGGGTTCTAATCTCGTGAGACATATTGGCGAGGAACTCGCTTTTGGCTCTATTTGATGCTTCGGCTCTAATTAGAGCATCTTCCAACTCTGTGATATTGTTGAGAGTTACAATATAGTCAGCTTCGTTCTCTTCTGGGAGTTTGGCTATATTGATATGAAATATCTGTTTTTTATTCTCTTTATCAACCATAGAGACCTTTTCAATCCCCTTTTGGAGAACCATCTCAGCCCAGTTATCTGCATCGTTTAATTCTGGATAGTCTAGAAAAAGTTCGTTAATATTTTTATAATTCTGTTTGAACTCCTCCAAATTTTGGAATTGAAAAGTTTTGAAAAACTGCTCATTGATAAATAGAACCCTATTCTCTTTGGTAAAAAGTATCGAGATACTAGATTGAGAATTTAGAACAGTTTGGAAAAGTCTTTTCTCTATTTCAGATTCCCTTTTTTTCTCTTCTGATATTCTCTCATTATAGAAGTGGATAGCAATGTCCTCCAACTTTGTTCTAAATTTCTTAATATCCACCGGTTTAGTAATATAGTGTTCTATACCGACATCTATCGCTTGCATCAAAAAGCTAGAATCGTTGTAAGCAGAAGAGATAATTATTGGTATTCGTCTGTTTATCTTTCTTATCTCTTTGGACATCTCTAAGCCGTTCATCTCTGGCATATTTACATCTGTCAGCACTATATCTATTTTATGGTTTCTAAATATCTCCAATCCAACTTTTCCATTTTCAGCTATGAAAATTTTTCCAAACATTCTATTTAGAGTTCTTAGAAAGGTTGAGCGGGTTATCTCCTCATCTTCTACATAGAGGATAGCCAATCTTTTCAATTCTTCTCTGAAATCAAATCCATCAACCATATAGCTAACCTAATGGTAAATTTTTCAGTTAGTCTAAATCTTTAAATCTTTATATTCCCTTTAAATTTTTTTCCATGATATAAAGAATTCTTATTTTCTATCTCTATATGTTGGGAAATATCCAATTTCACCTTCCTATCCATCTCTATATTTAGAAATCTTCTCTGATTTCTAGATGTAATATCTTGAAGCCTTTCCAAATCTATATATCCACTTTCCACTAATGTAGAGTAGTAGATAGATGCTATCCCCTCCAATCCCAAAACTCCATATTTTGAATCGATAAATGAGCCACTCTTTTCAGATTCAGAAATTGGGTGGTGGAGTGATGTAATCATGTCTATATCTCCATTTCGTAAAAGCTCTATTAGGAACTCTTTTCCATTTTTCGATTGAAAAGGGGGGTCTATTTTGAAATAGTTGTCAAATTTCCAATATATTGAATCGTCAAAGATTAGATGGTGTATAGAGATTTCTATATATAGAGGAATACCCTCTTTTTTCCCCTCTATTGCCAAATTTAGAGCCTCTCTATCTGTAACTCCTTGCAATAGAGTTGGAACTCCAAAATATCTACTCATCTCCTTAACTATCGCTACTCCTATCCTTTCGCCGATGAGGTGGCGGGTTGGTAAGCCGAAATAGAAAGCATTCTCATTGTCATAGACCACCCCATCACTATCAAGCTCTCTATTCTGAATTTTGCAAATAATAGGTTTTCTCTTCATTTTTGCATATTCAAAAACTCTCCTCATTAGATTCTGATTTATATCGCTTGTGATATAGATAGCATAGGCTCTATCAATTAGGGAGGCTATTTCAACTAATCTATTTTCCTTCACTCCTGAAATGATTGGAAAAATGGAAATGTTTTCTATTTTTGAGGCGATACTTTCAAGTAGAGTAAGTTGCAAATCGGAATCTATATCGGATAAGGCAAATCCCACAACCCCACTTTTTGAAGCTAATTGGGAAAGTTCTTGAAGAGAGTTCAGAGAAATTTTTCCATCTTTTGGAGCTAAATTGAGGTCTATAATTCCATCTATCGCTATCTCCATAGCAAATCCTTATAAATGGTAGAATTGCAACATATACTATCAAAAAGAGTGGTTAAATGGTAAATCGAGAGGACTTGGAGCTATCAGAACTATGGACATCTATATCTGACATGATGTCTGGATTGATGTTGGTGTTTCTTCTAATTGCTGTCGCCTTTATGGTCGAGGTTACAAGAAATACAAAAGACCAGATAGATTATAAAAAGAGGTTGGAAGAGATAATAAAACAATATATAGAACTTGAACACGATTTACAGGAAGAGTTGAAAATTACATTTCCAAAAGAGTATTGGGAAAAGTGGGATATAGAGATATTGCCAGACAATACTGTGAGATTCAACTCTCCCGATGTGAAATTTTCCCAAGGCAGTGCCGAAGTTACCCCCGGTTTCAAATATCTTCTAAATGATTTCTTTCCGAAATATGTAAATGTTTTGAATCAGCCGAAATATAGAGACTTTATAGAAGAGATAAGAATTGAGGGACACACCTCATCAATATGGTTTGGAAGGTCTGAAAAAGTGGATTACCTCAAAAATTTAGAACTCTCACAAAAGAGAGCAAAAGCAGTTTTAGAATATTGTATCAACCGCCCAGAAGTCCAGAAAGATTTCAAGTGGCTTACCTCTGTATTTCGAGCTAATGGATTATCAAGTGCCAAGCTCTTAGATGCAGATGGGCAATTGGTGTCAGTTTCAGGAAAACCAGAAGACCCTGAGAGGTCGCGACGAGTTGAATTCAGAGTTCAGACTAAGGCACATAAAGCATTAGAAAAATTAGAAAAGTTACGACAAGAGATGATTGCAAAAGAAAAATGAGATTACGAATATCAAAAAGAGAAATAGAGTATCTGAAAAATACTATTTTGGGATTTGATTCAGATGCAGATATATATCTCTTTGGTAGCAGAGTAGATAGACATGCAAAGGGTGGAGATATTGATATTTTGATATTTTCCAAAAAGATAGACAGAGGTATAAAAAGAAAAATTAGAGTAGCTTTTTATCGAGAGTTCGGAGAGCAGAAATTGGATATAGTTGTAGAGAGAGATAGATATTCTTTATCTCCATTTGTAAAAACAATACTACCAAAAGCGGTTAAATTGGGATAATCTTATGGAAGAGTTGCTAAGAGAGCTTTATAAAGATTTGGAGAAACAGCTATTTTGGTTGAAACATTCGTTAGAGAAGACAGAACAAATATCAGATTTGGAAAATATGGAGGTAGATGAATTCGATAGCTTTGAGACTTTGGCTATTCGATATAGTAGGACTATCGATTTTCTGGTTCGCAAATATTGGAGGATATTGGATAGTGTGGAGTTCGAAAGTCAAGGCACTCTAATAGATGTTGTCAATAGGGCTGAAAAACGGGGGCTGTTTGATGATATTGAGGAGTTCCGAGAGATGAGAGACCTAAGAAATGAGATAGTTCATGAGTATATTAGTAATAATTTGGTCGAACTATTTCAAGATATAAAACTATTTTCCAGAAAGCTATTAGAAATAGGAAAAAGAAGTTTGGAATATGGAGAAAGGTAT
>DTUW01000123.1 GCA_012963895.1 Campylobacterales bacterium
TGGAAAAACGATTTCCTAAGGATAGATATTTAGACCGATATAGAAAAGAGATAGAAGAGGGAGAGTCTCTATTCTATATTTTTAGAAAACTTTTCTAGACCATCTCCCAATCCATTTTACTCCACGATGTCTCTATATAGTTCTAGTTTTGCCAATTCCATATCTATTTTATATATCTCCAAATCTAATGAACTAATTTCAACTCTATTTTTAATTATCTTAACATCGTCTTCACTTTTCAGATTGTTTTTACTATATGCTGATGTGATTTCGTAGATGCTTTGGTAACTTTTTATAAGTTCCTTTGTATTGCTAATTTTCCGCTTGATACTTTCAAGTTGTGAAATTACTTTTCTATATTTGAGCTTCTGCTCATCTTCAATATCTCTCAATTCAGATTGAGAACGGAGATAGGCGACCTTTGCCCCTTCGAAGACATCTCCCATGTTGAAGCTTATTGGCATAGAGACCTTTACCCCGTAACTTGTAGCATCGTGTCGCTCTGGTGAAGGGTCGCGAGTATCATATTGATAAGCTCCATATAGTGAAACTCTTGGAAGGTATTTGGAGTAGGTCAATTTTTTATCTATCTCCAACTTTCTGATATTCTCTTTCTGGATTTTGATGTCTATGTTTCTATTTAGATACTCATCTAGTGAAATAATAGGAAATTGTGGAACTTCAATATCTTGATAATCTCTATCGGTCAAATTCTCCAAATTAGCGATGAGGTCGGTTTTTGCTTGTAGCAATCCCTCTTTTCCATTTTTCAAGCTGTTGAGTTCGATAATAGACTCGTCCAATTGAGAAATATCTATTAGCCCATGAGTGTAGCTATCTTTTTGGTTTTTGATAATTATCTCTTTATTTCTAATCCGCAATTGCTGTTGGGCTATCTTTATATCAAGTTTTCGAATTTGTAAAACTATTTGAAATATTGAAAAAAGTAATTTCCTCTCCTCTTTATCCAACTTTGCAAGGTTGAGAGATTTGAAGACTTTTCCACTATCAATCTGATAAAAAATTCCACCACTTCTAAATATATCTTGTGAAATGGTGGCGGTGAAATTTGGAAAATCATCATCTTTCCCATTGGTGTGGATACTGTTGTAGCTCCACTCCAAATTTACTCCTCCCCACCAAGAATTTTTTAGAAAGTCTCCTCTAATCTCTACCTCATCTCTCTTTTTCTGCAAAAGCTCTTTTTTTGAAGGTTTCAACAGCTCGTTACTGCCCTCAGCAAAGAGGGAGAGGGAGAGTAGAGTTAGCAAAACTGAATATCTCATCTAAATTCCACCTTTACAATTTCTCCAAAACGGATTTTTTTCGGCTCTCTATTCTTTTTAACCAATCTTACTTGGTAGGTTGAAATCCGTCTATGGTCTTTGACTCTTGAAATCTTTTCAATTTTCCAATCAGTGGCGAGGGTGTCATTGATATATATCTCTTTCTCTTTGATGTTTTCAACCTCATCAGCTGGAACATAAATATCTAAACGACTTTTGCCAATATCGTAGTAGTCGAATAGCACTTTTCCCGGTGGAACAAATTCATACTCATCTACATAGATTTTGCCAATGTAACCA
Organism: Campylobacterales bacterium; assembly: GCA_012963895.1. GTDB lineage: Bacteria > Campylobacterota > Campylobacteria > Campylobacterales > Thiovulaceae > UWMA-0117. Next base: position 1,587 of record DTUW01000123.1, read on the forward strand.
TTACTAAAATAGAACCGCTTTTTTTCTCTCAAATTCTTTTTTAGCTCTAACTCCATTTGAACAGATATGAGATTCTGCTTTGTCTCTAAGAGAGATAGGGTCTCTTTGTTCAATTCGTATTTGCTTGTATATCTAACTTTTGCTTTGCTATCTCTATTCTCCTTTTTGAGTTTTAGAATAGTTTTGAGATTACTTATCTTCTTATAGAGATGGGAAATAGCTATATCTTCGTTACTGGTATCAAGAGCGACGATAAGGGTTCGCCTATTGAGATGTGAAAACTCACGATTTAGAGCTACCTTTTTAACTAAGCCCCCAACTTCTGAGGCGACGGAATGGGTTTGGTATGGCTCGACTTGTGCCATGTAGTAATCACCGCTTAGAAGGGTAAAAATTGATACTAAGATTGCAAATATTCTCATAATAATCCTTTACATGCCCAATTTTTTTCTATTGAATACTGTGTATAGTGCTGGTAGAAAAACAAGATTTAGAACCGTTCCCCAAAGTAATCCATATCCTAAGGATACAGCGATAGGTTGGAGAATAACCGCCTGTCCTGTGGCGAAAAATATTAGAGTTGATAAACCGATAAAAGTTGTAAGAGAGGTGATAATTATTGGACGAAGTCTAAGAGATGCTCGTTCCAAAAGGTCATCTACATTTTTGCTATCTCGAATAAAGTCCAACATTACAACCCCGTTGTTGATTACAACCCCTGCAAGTCCCAATATTCCAATAACAGAAGGCATTGCAAAATTCATACCCATTATCTTATGTCCAACTACTGCACCGATGATAGAGAGAGGGATAACAGCAATTATCATTAGAGTTGCCCTAAACGAATTGAACATAATCAGAAGGGTCATAAAAATCAGGAACATTGCGATAATAAAGGCTAATCCCATCTCCTTTTTTAGTCTCTGATTCTGTTCCTGTTCTCCTTTTAGGTATATCTCTATCCCTTGACTTTGTAACTCTTTAAAAATTGGTTGAAGGTTGTTTAAAACATCTATTGCAGTGATATGTTTATTATCAACATTTGCATATACAGTTTTTACAGCTATTCCATTCTCTTTAAATCGAGAATCGAAACTCTTTTTAATAATCAAATCGGCTACATCTTTTAAAAGAACCATTTTAGAGCCGTCAGGGGTCGAAATCTCGAAGTTTTGCAATAACTCGAAATTGTCTCTATCTTTTGCGGTTGTGATTACTATAACAATCCCTTCATCTCCAAGCCCTCGCCCCTGTTCAGCCTCTAAGAAGAATGGAGCTAGTGCCTGAGCTAAATAGGTTTCTGTAAATCCTAAATCTTCTCCATATCGATTAGGTTTTATTTTTAACTCTTTTATCCCTTCTTTCGCATCATCTCCTAGCATAATAATGCCGTCCATTTTGGAAATAGCATCTTTTACTCTATTTACCCCCGATAAAAGTTTTTCAATGTCAGGGGAGCTAAGTTGGATTTCTACATCATATTTAGCCACTGCTGGTTTATCTAAGATAATTGAAATCTCTTCAAGTCCTTCTATCTGAAATTTATCAACTATCTTTTTAACCTCATCAGCTATAACATGGACATCTAAATCTCTTATTCCCTTTTCGTTATCCAATTTTGGAGCAAAAAGAGGGGTAATATATTCATCTATAAAGTTTTGGGGTTTTCGCTTCTCCAACTCGATAAAAAACTCAAATATATTGGGTTTTGCTTCTGAGCCTCCAATAGTAGTATTTTTGTATCCTGCTAATAGTGATACCGACTTTATATATAGCTCCTCTTTTCTCTCTAATATCGCCTCTTCAATAGGTCTCAGTTTCTCGGCTACCTCCTCAACTTTGTAATTTACCGAGAACTCCCCGCGAATAAAGAATTTAGAGGAGTCAAATTCTGGGAATAGTTGATATTTCATGCTCTTGAAAAGTAGAACAGTAGAACTCATCGTAACCATTACAAACAGAGGAACTAATATTTTTCCGTGAGAAATGAAAAATCGTAGAAGTCGTATATATATAGTTCTTACAGGAGTCCAATCTAACTCACGAGAATCCTTTTTCAAGGTATGGAGAGAGTGAAGAGGTAGAAAAACAAAGCTTTCCAAAAATGAGGCTGTTACAAGGGAGATAATAGCTACCGGTAACATTTTCAAAAACTCTCCCATCTCTCCCGTAAGTTGGAACATAGGTAAAAATGCAAAAATGGTTGTTGCACTTGAAGCGAGAACGGGATAAAAAACCTCTTTTGCCCCTTGAAATGCTGAGCTGAAAGGGTCTTCTCCATTTTTGATATATCTCTGGATATTTTCAGCAACCAGAACAGCATCATCTACTAACACCCCAACTATTAGCAAAGCTCCCAAAAGGGTGATGAGGTTGATAGCATATCCTGTAATGTATATAGTATATGTTCCAATTAGTAGAGCTGTTGGAACTCCTATCGTTACAACAAAAGCTACCCGACCATTTATCAATATCCAGACACTCACACCAACCAAGATAATACCAAACCAGATTGAGGATATTACGGTATTTAGACGATTTCTAACAATTTGGGAAGCATCATTATAGTAATCGAGATGGAGATTGGGATATTTTCTATTTAGTTCCTCTATCTTCTCTTTTACCCGTTCAGCGATTGCTATCGCATCTCCCTTCTCATTTTTAAAAATACCGATAGTTACATTTGGTGTGCCATTGAAACGGGTTAGAATATCGTTACTTCTATATTTTTTCACTATTGAAGCTATATCTTTAAGATAGACGATTTTGCCACCCACTTCCAATCTGATATTGAGAATATCCTCAGTTGTTCTATCTCCGTTGAGAGTTGAGATAAATAGGTGGTTTCCTGTCTCCTCTATCTTTCCTGCTGGATAGATATATGAAAACTTTTTCAGTTGGGCTATAAGTAGGTTCTTATTCAACCCAAGCATCTCTATTTTTTTGGTATCTAAATATATCTCTATCGACCTATCATTTTCGGAATAGAGATTTACATTGGAGACCCCTTCAATTTTGGTAAATTCTTTCTTTATATCTTTTCCTATCCTGATGAGGTCGTCGATAGATTTTCCATCTGATGAGAGGACAACTGAGATAATAGGAATATTGAGTTCTGCCACTTTTGCAATAGGCTCGTCCATATCAGTGGGGAAATACCTTTTTACATTTGAAATCACATCTTTCACATCGTTGAGCCTATCGTCCATGTTGCTCCCTTTTTCTAAGGTAAGCACAATCTTGAAACGACTATTTTTTATAGAACTCTCCATTTTGATAACACCGGTTATCGTTCTAAAATCGTCCTCCAATTTAGTTACAGCCATTTTGTCAAGTACATCAATGCTGGTGCCGGGATACCCACCCGTTACTATGATTTTCTCCAATTTTATAGGTGGAAAAATATCTTTGGGCATATGGTTATAGCCAATAACTCCTAATATGGTTACAAAGATTAGTAATACATAGTTTAGTCGTTGTTGAGAGAGGAAAAAATGAATAAAATTCGCCATCTATATCCTTGTATTAGACAATCTAATATACATAATAATGTAAAAGAATATTACATATTCATCATTTTATCCAAAGCTAACCTAGCTTGTTGCTGAACCTTTTCATCTAAATGGATTTCGTAAAACGGCTCTCCATCTTCAATACTTTTAAGAGTTCTATATAGGTCTTCAAGAGTTGTTTCGTTCATAGTTGGACATTCCGGCTTAGTGGAAGAGAGGACATAGGTATTTTTCTCTCTCAAACGATTTACCATATTGAACTCAGTTCCAATAACTACTTTCTGCTCTTCTGGGAGGGATTGAACAAATTTGATAATTTGAGAGGTAGAACCTACAAAGTCGGCTTTTTCAACAATGGCAGGGTCGCATTCTGGATGGACAGCTACTAATATATCAGGATATTTTTCACGATAGAAATCTATATCATCAACTGAAAAGAGTTGATGAACCGAACAGAAACCATCGTAACAGATAATATCGGCTTCTCTA